>CAKVKI010000059.1 GCA_934754975.1 uncultured Alistipes sp.
TGAAGATGATCCTCTCGGCCGCGCTGGGCAACCTGAGCGCCGCCACGATCGTCGCACCGCTCTATTGGGACGTTTCCTACTCGCTCGACGGCAATACCTTCACCCGGTTCGACACGGTGCCCATCCGCACGCTCGTCTACTGGGCCGGGCCGCAGTGGTATGTTCCGGGCCTTTACGAAGTGGACTTCGACCTGCCGTCGGCCTGCTTCGGCCAGAAGAACGTCACCGTCAGGCTGCAGGCCGCCAGCAGGGTGTGCGGCAGCACTACGGGCGAGGACAACGGCACGGCGACGCAGACTTACGTCTACTTCCGCTTCGGCGACGTTTCGGTCAAATATTTCTAACCACGTAAAAAACCGCAATTATGAAATACGCAAAGAGATACATGGCAAAGATCGGGTCGGCGGGCATCCTGCTCGCGACGCTGGCCGCGACGGCCTGCATGGACCACGGCGACGATATTCCGCTGGTCGAGCTGGGTGCGGTCGAAAATTCGTTCACCGTAAACGCCACGGCGGGACACGTCGATATCAGGGTCTATTCCAACCAGCCGGCCCTGCTGTCGTTCCTCGACGACGGAGCCGCATGGGCCGACCTGAGCGACACACGGCTGCCGCCCGACGGAAAATTCTACATCGACTACGCCGACAATGCAGGCTTCCCCCGCATGACGCGCGTGCTGATACAGAGCGCCGACGCAGTACGGTCCGACACGGTCGTACTGCGCCAGCGGGGCGCACGGGTCCCCGCAATGGCGTTCGAAGGCGGCACCTCGACCAACGTTCCGGGCAGTTCGGGCGGCAAGGCGTCCGTGCTGTTCGGCACCAACATCGCTCCCGAAGAGCTGACCTTCACCACGCAGTATGACGCCGAAGAGGGAGCCGCCGAAGAGTGGCTCTCGGGAATCGCGCTTCAGCCCGCCGGAGAAGATGAGTACACATTCAGCTTCGACTACGCCGGCAACGGCACGGACGAACTCCGCGCGGCGACGGTCACCGTCTCCTACGTCAACGGCTGGGAGGAGACCGAACAGCTGACGCTCAACGTAATCCAGCGCACGAAGGACGACCTGCTGGGACACGACATTTCGTTCGCCGAATTGCGCGAGAAGGCGCTCACGGTCTCGAAAGTCGATGAGTATTGGCTGATGGAGGGCTATGTGGTCAGCGACCGGGATTCGAAGAACGCCGGCGCCAATCCGATGCCGACCGACATGAGCGTCGATTACAGCGGATGCGAAAAAACCGTCTACATCGAATCGACCGACGGCCGTTACGGCTTCTGTGTCGAAACCGCCACCCCCGAGGACAACACCTTCACCCGTTACGACAAAGTGAAGATCCTGCTCAAGGACGCCGAGCTGGTCTTCGACCCCGCCCCGGACCGCTACTCGATCAAAGGCATCCGGTCGTCGATGATCGTCGAGCGCGTGACGGGCAACGGCCCGTCGGTGCTTCCGGTCAAGCAGAAGTATATTTCGGAACTGACCGACGAGGATATCTACACGTTCGTGACGCTCCGGGAGTGCGAATTCTCCGTCCGCAAGGGATCGCTCACCCCCGTACACGAGGGATACACGCTGGCCGACGCGCAGGGACGCCTGAATATGTACCCGCGCCTGGTGCGCGACAGCAGGGGCAGCCGGATTCACCTGCTGACCAACACCACCTGCCCTTACCGCCGCAACGGCGCCCGCCTGCCCTACGGCTCGGGCGAACTGGCGGGCGTGATCGTCCACGAGCGTTTCCCGCAGTACGAGTACGCCGATGCGGCGGACGACCAGGCCAACGGCATCCTCGGCTCCTACCAGATCCGCCACATGTCCTTCGCCGACATCCGCTTCGCCGACGACCGTTCGCAGAGTTTCTCGGAGACGCTGACCGAATACAGCTACGTCAAGGGCAAGGCCGCGGCCGCCGACGGCTATGCCTACTGGTATCCGACGTGGGGCACCAACGGACGCTTCACGCAGACCGCCTCGAAATCGGCCTACCCCAACGGCGTCTACAATGCGACCTGCTGGCACTACCTGGGCTGGTGCGGCACGGCGCGCGGCACGGCTCCGTTCCGCAACCACATCGGCAACGACGGCTATTCGGGCTTCGGCGTCGTACTCGAAGACGGCACCAATTACGCCGTGAAGAGTACGGGAGCCAATACCGACGGCAAGGGCGGCGACGCCGCCAACTGGCTGGCGTGGGTGACGACCTACTGGTGGAACGCTTCGACCGACAGGCCCTATGCGTGGGGAGTGGAATTTTCGACCGCAAACATCTCGTCCGACCGGGTATCGCTGATTATGAGCGTGCAGAGCGGCCGCGCGACCCTCAACGCAGGTCCCTATTTCTGGAAAGTGCAGTGGTCCGCGACAGGCGATTACGAGAGCGACGAGGGGTGGTTCGACGTCGAAGCGGCGCAGACCGCGCCCGACGGCAGCGCCTATACCTTCACGCAGCCCGACTTCCCGGTATTCGCCACGCAACGCAGCTGGCAGCTCCCGGCCTACAAACAGGTCGAAGTTCCGCTGCCTGCCGAAATCATGGGCCGCGAAAAGGTCTGGCTCCGCATCCAGCCCGCCACCCGCCTCTCGTCGGGACTCGGCTTCCTCGACGGCACGATTCCGATGGGCTATAACGCCGCCGGGGCGATGGACTACCTGGCCGTACGCTACAACAGATAACCCGAACACCAAGATCTAAAAGCCAAAAACAATGAAACGACTCTTATTTTCGATAGCTCTGTTATTCACCGCCCTGGCCGGATGCTCCAACCACGAGGGCGAATCCGCCGCACCCAAAAGCGAACTCAACGTCATGAGCTACAACATCCGCTACGCCAACACGAGCGACACGGGCGACACGGCATGGGACGCCCGCAAGGCGGCTTCCGTCGCGATGATCCGCGACATCAGACCCGACGTGATCGGCATGCAGGAACCCCGCTTCTCGCAGGCGCAGTACCTGATCGGCGAACTGACCGAATACGACCATTACTACCTGGCTCCCGACGACAAGGATGCACAGCACCGCAACGCGGTCTGGTGGCGCAAAGACCGCTTCGAGATGCTCGCCCAGGGGTATTTCTTCCTCAACGAAACGGACATTACGCAGCCCATCAAAGGCTGGGGACACAACCAGTTCCGCACGGCGTTGTGGGTTAAACTGCGCGAACGAAGCACCGGCAAGGAGTTTTTCTTCTTCAACACCCACCTCGCGCACCGCGCGTCGCCCGCCGAGGGCGGCGACATCGACCAGGTGGCGCGCACCGAGTCGGTGAAACTCATCGTCGAGCAGATGAAGCAGATCGCCGGACGCTACGCTCCGATCTTCGTCACCGGAGACATGAACGCCTCCTACGCCGCGGGCGACGGCCGCCGCGCCTGCCTGGACGGCTTCTTCGAATGGATGTGGTCGGCGCGCGACACCGCGCCCGACGGCGAAGCCGACGACGTTTACAGCTACAACAACTTCGGCGAAGGCACCCCGCGCTTTACGTGGAACATCGACCACATCTTCTACCGCAAGGTGACGCCTGTCCGGTTCCGCACGATCAACGGCGAGGGCTACGGCGTGCCCTACATCTCGGACCACTTCCCGATTCTTTTCACCTCGGAATTCTGATGACACTGCGGGCGGGACGGCTCCGGCCGTTCCGCCCGCATAAAATCCCGTAAAATGAAAAAACTACTGTTTACGCTCCTGCTCTGCGCCGCAGCGGCCTCCGCAGCGGGCCGCGAACCCGCGGAGCTGAAACTGCTCTCCTACAACATCCGCTACATCGGCGCGCCGGGCGACGAAGGCGACTTCGCATGGGACTCCCGCAAGGAGGCTTCGATCCGCATGATCCGCGACGTGCGTCCCGGCGTCATCGGCTTTCAGGAGCCCCGCCGCCAACAGGTCGCCTACCTCATCGAACAGCTGCCCGAATACGGACACGTCGAAATGGGACGCGACTTCGGCGCCAAGGAAGACCCCGGCGAACACCTGATGATCATGTATCTCCGGGAGCAATACGAACTCGTCGATCACGGACACTACTGGCTGAGTGAAACGCCGGACGAAGTATCTCAGGGCTGGGACGGCCGCTGCCGCCGCGTAACGGTCTGGGCGCGCCTGCGCGACCGCTCCTCAGGGCGCGAGTTTTACCTTTTCGACACGCACCTCGACCACCTCGGCAAAACAGCCCGGCTGGAAGGCGCCCGGCTCAACGTCGAACGGATGCGAAGCATCGCCGGCAAACGCACGCCGCAGTTCATCGTCGGCGACATGAACGCCACGGCGGGTACGCCGGGCGGCGTATGCCTCGAACCCTATTTCAAATGGCTGAAGTCGGCCTGCGAAAAGGCTCCCCGCACCGATCCCCGGCCGACCTACCACGGCTTCGGCAAGGCCAAACCGCTCCATATCGACCACATCTTCTACCGCTGCGCCGAACCGCTGCGCTACCAGTTGCTCGACAGCACGGGATACGGCGTGCAGTATCTCTCGGACCACTACCCGATCGTCTGCACGTTCCGCTTCTGACCGGGCGGCAGAGGACTCGCCACCAAAAACCGCAGAAACCGGATAAAACGGTTTCTGCGGTTTTTATTTCGGCCGAAGGCGATCAGGCCCGGTCCCGGCGCGGCAGCCATTCGCGTCCGCCACCTAAAACTCGACGGTGATTCCCAGCGTCGGGATCAGCGTCCCGCTGTCCTGCTTAATGTATTTCATGCGGTAACGCTGTTCGGCGGCGGGCGCTTCGGGATTCTCCACCACGCCCGTGGACATCAGCACGTCGGGCTGGCGCAGTTTGCTGCCCGTCACGTTCTGCAGGTCGATATAAAGCCCCAGCATGCAGTGCCGGAAATAGAACGTCTTGTCGATGCGCAGGTCCAACTGGGCGAAAGCATCCAGCCGCCCGTCGTTATAGCGCGTATAGTCGTAATAAGGCCGCCCCTGCGCGTTCCATGCCTCGACCAGCGACGATTTTTCGACATCGTAAGGCGTGTAGGGCGTTCCGCCCACGGCGCTCAGGCGCGCCCCGACGCTCCAGTTGCGCGGCAGGTCGTAGGTGCCGCTGAGATTTACGACAAAACGGCTGTCCCACACCGAAACGATATAGGGAGCCGCGGAATCGCGGCGGTATTCGCTGCGGAACAGCGTAACCGACCCCACGAGATTGACCTTGCCGGGAATCTGCCAGCGGGCCATCGCCTCGACGCCGTAGGAACGGCCCTCGGCCGACGAACGCAGCTCTTCGTTGCCCACCACGCCGTAATCGTTGCCCTTGCAGGAGAGCGGAATCCCGTCCGTTACCGAAAGCGGGATATCCCCGTACAATTTGTAAAAGCCCTCGACCGACACGACCAGCCGGTCGCGCAGCCGCCATCCGGCGCCCGCGCTGAAAGCCCCAACACGCATATAGTACAGGGATTTGTTCACCCACGCATCCGCCTCTTTGAACCCGAGCGCCGTATAGGGCGGCAGCTGGTAATAAAGCCCCGCGCTTCCGCTCAGCGACCAGCCCCTGCCGAGCCGATAGGAAACCGAAGCCCGCGGCGAAAGCTGATGCCAGAGCCTGGCCATGCGCGGCGAATAGTCGTTCCCGTCGGCGCGCAGGCCGAGCGAAGCCGTGAAACGCTTGTCCCCCGAAGCGTAATCCGCCCCGGCGAAAAGCCCCCAGCCGACGATCCCCAGCCGGGTCCGGTAATCGGACAAAAGCGTCTCGCCGCTGAAAAGCCGCTGAAACGTACGGTTCGTATAACTCGAATAACTCAGCTCCGCGCCTTCACGCACCGTCCAGCGGCCCAGATAGCTGCGGTTTTCGGCCCGCAGCGTGGTTTTCTGCTCCACGGAGCGCAGCCGCAGGGTGAGGTTCTCCTCCGAAGAGTCGTCGTTGTTGCGGTATTTGAGGTTGCGGTTGTTCAGGTAAGTGTGGCTCAGCGTGACGGTCTGCACATGACGGCCCGCATAGTGCCGCCACGACGCGCCGACGGTAAAGGTCTCCTGCCGAATCCGGGGCAGGTAGCTCAGTAGGTATTCGGCGTCCTCGCCCTCCTCGTCGAGGTTGAGTTTCATGTTATCGAAGCCCGCCAGCCCCAGCACCGTCAGTTCGTCGCGCTCCGAAAAGCGCGTCTTGACCTTGAACTGGCCGTCGATATAGTTGGGCAGGAACGGCAGGCCGATCATTTTGAACAGCAACTGCAGGTAGGACTGCCGCAGCGAAAAGAGGTAAGAGGTTTTCCTGCCGATATGTCCGCTGCCGCTCAGCCCGACCTCCGACGCACCCAGCGTCGCCTTGAAGGTCTGCTTTTCGGGATTCCCGTCCCGCAGCTGAAAATCCAGCACGGAACTCAGCGCCCCGGAACGGTCGGCCGGGAAAGCGCCGGTGTAGAAACTGATCTCGCGGATCAGGTCGGCATTGACGATGCTCACCGGGCCGCCCGTAGCGCCCTGCGTAGCGAAATGGTTGATATTGGGAATCTCGATGCCGTCCATGTAAAATTTGTTCTCCGAAGGGCCTCCGCCGCGCACGATCAGGTCGTTGCGATAGCCCACGGGCGAAAACGACACGCCGGGATAGGAGCGCACGATGCGCGAGACGTCGCGGTTGGCGCCGGGACTCTTCTCGATCTCCCGCAGGCCAATCACCTGCAATCCGACGGGACTTTCGGCCGTGGCCCGGAACGGAGAAGGCACTACGGTCACGGCTTCGAGCTGCGTGGCGTCCTCCTCCATCTCGATCTCGATAAAGGGCGTGGCCGCCGACACGATGTATTCCGGCGTAACGACGCTTTTATAGCCCACCGACGAGGCCGACAGGCGATGGATGCCGGGCCGTATGCGTTCGAGCGTAAAACGGCCGGCAGAGTCGGTCGAAACGCCTTTCTGCTCCTGCCCGACCAGCACGACCGCCGCATAGGCCACGGGCCGCCGCGTCAGACGGTCGATGACGCGGCCGTTTACCGGATAGACGCTTCCCGGCGTTCCGGCCGCCGCCCCGGTGCAGGCAAGCAGGGCGGCAAATGCACATATGATTCGTAATCCGAGAGACATGATACGACAAAAGTACAAAATCGGAGCGATTTTCCAACGGCTTCGCCCGACAAATTCCCCGGCCGGTCCGCAGCCGGATTCCGCACGGCTCTCGCTCCAATAAAAAAGTCGTTTTTACCAACAGGCATTTTTGAACATTATTAATTCAATAACAGAACAAACCGCAGATGCAAAAAAAATCATTATTTTTCTTGGCCGGTCCGAAAAACATATTATTATATTTATATATAATAATAAAATCGCGTGCAACTTTTTTCACAAAAAAAGCAACTGAAAAAACATTACAAAAAGCTTGGATTTCAGCATATTATCTTTTACCTTTGCAACATTATTACGGTAGTGAACATTCCTACCCTGCCACGCAGTCCCGCCCGGAATCATCAGGGACGCACTTATTTTTCGATGGCAAAACAACACAAGATCGGCCACTTTCCGAACCGGATGAACCGGCACAAAACTGCAGCGCACCGCACACGCTGTCATTCGGTCAATCCGTATACTTCCGGCCGTAAAAAACAATGGCTCCACAATCGATTTATACTAAAATATAAAAAGTTATGAGAAAGCAACATTACACAGCCGAAATTCCAGTTTCCAATCCCTACAACATTGCCGCGTTCGAAGATCTGGTATCCAATATCCAGGCGGGGTACAACGAAGAAAAACGACTGAAGAACGCGGCTTTCGAGTTTATGATCGACAGGGGAATTTATCTGGAATTTCACGAATGGCTGCACGCTCCCGAACACCAGGAACACGGCAGCGACGTCATGGGGCGCCTGCGCATGTACATGACGGGCAACAGACTGGCCAAAATTTTCAGCCGGTAACAACCGTAAGACCGGATTCCGATACGACGCAACCAAGGCTCCGGCTCACACAGGACGAAAAAGCCACTCCCGAAACAGGAGTGGCTTTTTCAAACCGGAAGGACGGCGGCTCCGGTCACTGCAGATAGACCGCGATGTTTCCGCTGATCTGCTGCAAAGATATTTCGCAGAGTTTGGTATTGTACTGCGCCGTGAGGATGCGCTCCTCGGCGTCGAGCAGGCTCTTCTGCGCCTCGCGCATCTCGATACCGGGCAGATCGCCCAGCAGGTAACGTTCCATGGCTATTTCGTAGTTCTCGCGGGCGGCGATCAGGTTCTCGGTTTCGAGCTGGATCACTTCGAGGTTGTTCCGGTAGGCCTGCCAGAAATTCGACAGGTTCGCCATGAGCGACTGCTCCAGCTGCTGACGGGTCAGTTCGGTGTTTTCGATCGTGATCCGGGCGTTGCGCTGTTCGCGGCGGCGGTTGCCGTCGAAGATCGTGAATCCCAGCTTCACCCCGGCGTTCAGCCCCAGCGTACCGCGCGACCGGGTCGTGCCGTTGCCGAACCGGTTGTAGGTATATCCGTAACCGGCAGTCAGATTCAGGTAGGGATAGAAACGCGAACGGATGCTTTTCAGATCCAGCTCGGCCAATGTATTGTCGTGCCCGGCCATCAGCAGCGAAGCGTTCGTGGCGCGCGTTTCCGCGGCCAGGCGGTCCCACTCCAAAGCGCTGTTCACCTCGATCAGCGAGTCGCAGATCGAAAGTTTGCCGTTGAGATCATCGTTGGCCAGCAGTTCGTTGATGCGGATGCGCGATGCGGTCACCAGCTCGTGCTGGGACATGTACTTCGAACTGTCGGCATTGAAATCCACGCGCGCCTGCAACAGGTCGAGCCGCGAAAAGCTGCCGATCTTGAACCGTTCTTCGGTAATTCGCAGCCGTTCGCGCGAGAGCTGCACCGCATAGCGGAAATTGCTCAGGCGCAGGGTCTGCTGCACGTAATTGTAATACTCGGCCGTAAGCGTGGCTACGAAATCCTCGATCGTAATGCGGGTCCGGAGCGCCCCCGTCTGCTGCAGCTCCTGCAGGCGTTTGTAGTTGGTCCGGATGCGGAATCCGTCGAAAAGCGTCCAGTTCACCGCAACGCCGGCGTCGAAGGTCTGATCGTAAATGCCGTTTTCGGTCACGGCGTCTCCCTCGCGCGGGGTCGTGCGTTCGTTGTCCAGCGCCCCGCTGTAGCCCGCCGTCAGATCGACGCTCGGCAGCATCCCGGCATTGGCCGCCGTCGCGTCGTTGTCGCTAATGCGCTGCTCGTTGCGTATGATGCGGACGTCGTAATTCTGTTCCAGCCCGAGTTCCAGGCACTTCTGCAGGGTCATCGGCTCACGGCACTCCTGCGCCGCGGCCGCTCCGACAGCTCCTGCGGCCAGAACCGTTAAAATCAGTCGTTTCATTTCGCGTTCTTTTTCGTTTTTCGGATCCGGTCGGTCGATACGTAACTGTAAATCGCCGGCACGATATAAAGGGTCAGCAGCGTCGAAACCACCATGCCGCCCACCACGGCGACACCCATGGCGATACGCCCCTGCGCGCCTTCGCCCGAAGCCATCGTCAGCGGCAGCAGGCCCAGAATGGTCGAAGCGCTGGTCATCAGAATCGGACGCAGACGCTGCAGCGAAGCCTGCTCGATAGCCTCCCGCTTACCCAGCCCCGCATCCTGCTTCTGGTTGGCGAATTCGACGATCAGAATGCCGTTCTTGGCGACCAGACCGATCAGCATGATGATGCCGATCTGACTGAATATATTCATCGTCAGTCCGTTGGCCGCCATGAACACCAGCGCGCCGGCAATGGCCAGCGGCACGGTCAGCATGATGACCAGCGGGTCCTTGAAGCTCTCGAACTGCGCCGCCAGGATCAGGTATATCAGCACGATAGCCAGCAGGAAAGCGAATATCAGGCTCGAAGAACTCTCGCGGAACTCCTTCGAATCGCCGGCCAGCGCCGTGCGGAAATCGTCGCCGAGCGTCTCCTCGGCGATCCGGTCCATTTCGTCGAGCCCCTGCCCGATGGTCTTCCCCTTCGCCAGTCCGGCCGAAACCGTAGCCGACAGAAAGCGGTTGTAATGATAGAGCTGAGGCGGCGCAACGTTCTCTTCGAGCGTGATGAGGTTGTCGAGCTGGATCATTTCGCCCTTGTCGCTGCGCACATAGATCGACTTCAGGTCGGCGGGCTTGTTACGCTGCTGGCGGTTGATCTCGGCCAGTATCTCGTACTGCTTGCCGTTCATGTAAAAATAGCCCAGGCGCTGGCCGCTGAGTCCGTATTGAAGCGTCTGCGCGATATTGCGCGTACTGACGCCCAGCAGGTTGGCCTTGTCGCGGTTGATCGAGATGCGGGCTTCGGGTTTGCTGAATTTCAGGTCCACGTCGGCCATCTGGAAAACGGGGCTTTCGTAGACTTTCCGCATAAACTCCGGCAGCACCTCCTGCAGACGTTCGATATTCGTCGCCTGCAGCACATACTGCACCGGCATGCTGCCGCGCCGTCCGCCGAACGTACTCTGCTGCTGCACGAACGCACGCGCCTTGGTCCTCGTGCGCACGGCGGCCGAAATCTCCTCGGCGATCTCCATCTGCGTACGTTCGCGGGTGGCAATGTCCTTCAGGGCGATCTGCACGTTGCCGCGCCCGCTGGAGACGCGCGCCGTCACGGCCCGGGCTTCGGGCACGAGCGAATCGACGAGCCGGTTGATGCCTTCGGTATAGTCGCGCAGGTATTCATAGGTCGCGCCCTCCGACCCGCGGGTGTTGATCGTAATCTGCGAACGGTCCTCCAGCGGCGCCATCTCGGCCGGAATAGTCCCCCACAACCACCCGATAAGGCCGATCATCAGCGCCACGAGCGGCAGGGCGATCCAGCGTCGGCGCAGGAAGCCAGCCAGCGTGCGGCTGTAGAAATTATTGAGCCAGACGAAGAACGGCTCGGTCTTGTCGTAAAACCAGCTGTGTTTCTCCTGCCGCACGAGCAGCTTGGTCGCCAGCATCGGGGTGATGGTCAGCGCCGCGAAGGTCGAGATGACCACAGCGCCTGAAATCACCAGACTGAACTCGCGGAACAAACGCCCGGTCATGCCCTCCATGAAGACGATCGGGAAAAAGACCGCGATCAGCGTGATGGAGGTCGAAATAACGGCGAAGAAAATCTCCCGGGCGCCCTCGATACCCGCCTCCATGGGCGACATGCCGCGCTCGATGCGGATGTAGATGTTCTCGGTCATCACGATAGCGTCGTCCACCACCAGTCCCACCGAAAGCACCACGGCCAGCATCGACAGCACGTTGATCGAGAATCCGGCCACATACATCAGGAAGAAGGTGCCGATCAGCGACACGGGAATCACGATACACGGGATCAGCGTCACGCGCCAGTTGCGCAGGAACAGGAAAATAATGATGATTACCAGCAGGAAAGCCTCATAGACGGTCTGTTTCACCTCGTCGATCGAAGCGCGGATAAAACGCGTATTGTCGAATCCGTAATCGGTCACCACATCTTCCGGCAGGTCCTTTTTCATCGACTCCATGCGCTTGTAGACTTCATCCGCGATCTCGATGTGGTTGGCTCCCGGCTGCGGCACCACCACGATGCCGACCATCGGAATCCCGTTCATCTTCATATAGCTGCGCGTATCCTGCGGTCCCAGTTCGGCGCGCCCCACGTCGCTCAGGCGGATGATGCGGTCGGCGTCCTCGCGCACCACCAGGTCGTTGAACTCCTGCGAAGTGTGCATCAGCCCCAGCGTACGGATGGTCAGCTCGGTGGTGTTGCCCTCGATACTGCCCGAGGGAAGCTCGACGTTTTCCCGGTCGAGCGCATTCTTGACGTCCGCCGGCGTGATGCCGTATCCCGCCATCTTGGCCGGGTCGAGCCACAGGCGCATCGAATAACGCTTCTCTCCCCATATCTGCACGCCGCTCACGTCGCTGATCGTCTGCAGCTGCTCCTTGACCGTCAGGTCGGCGATCTCGCTCAGTTCCAGCAGCGAACGCTTGTCGCTCTGAATAGTCACCATCAGGATCGG
>CAKVKI010000060.1 GCA_934754975.1 uncultured Alistipes sp.
CAGATACATGAATGCATCATCCCACGTTCCGGGCTGCTTGCGCAGGTCGGTATAGCCCGACAGATTGAGGTCAGCGCGCAGGAAATTATTGATTTTTAGGCGTGTGGAATTGCGTGCCGAATATTTATCGTAGCCAATGTCGCCCGAACGGAGCAGGCCGTTGTCGGTCATATAACCGATATTGGTATAAGTGGAAATTTTGTCGGTTCCGCCCTCCAGAGTGACGTTGTACTGCTGCTGAAATGCGGCGCCCTTGAACACCTCCTTATACCAGTCGACGTAGGGAAGAGCCATTTTCGCAGCCAGATCTTCCTTCGAAAATTCAGGATGGCCCGTAGCGTTGAACTCAGCTTCGTTGCGTATCTGCCAATACTGCGCCACATTCATCATCTCCATCTGCTCGGTAGGGTGCGAAACACCCAGGTTGGCACTGAGGGTCACGCGTAACGGCCCCTTGGATCCCCCTTTGGTCGTCACCAGGATGGCGCCGTTGCTGGAGTTGATACCGTAGATGGCCGCCGATGCGTCTTTCAGCACCGTAATACTCTCGATGTCTTCGGGGTTAAGCTTCTGAAACTCGGTTGTTTCGCTGCGGACCACACCGTCAATGACGATGATCGGAGTGCCCAGGCCACGTATATTGATATCGTTGGCAAAACTTCCCGGCAGACCGTCGTTCTGACGGATTCGCAGACCCGGAACCTTACCGGCCAGCGCGACAGCCAGCGACGGACCTTTGGTCGTCGCAATATCCTTATTCGAAATAGTGGAGACAGCACCCGAAAGGGTCGCTCTTTTCTGGGTGCCGTAACCAACCACCACCACTTCGTCAAGCGCGGAGGCCGACGAAACCATAGCCACATGCATGTTGAGTCCCACGGGCTGTTCCATCGGCTCCATTCCCAGATAGGAGAATACGAGCGTTTTGGCGGAAGCCGGCACGTCGAATGAGAAATGGCCCTCGGAATCGGTCGTAGTACCGATCGTGGTACCTTTTACAATGATATTACATCCGATAATCGGCCCGCCATTCTCATCTAAAACGATACCAGCCGCCTTTTTTTGCGAGGGGGGGGGAAATGAGCCGCTCTGCGCCGCCGCACCCAGCGGCAGCAGCAGAGACACTGCGAGAATCAACAGCAAACTCCACGGATTGACCCGGCGGAGCAATACAGCGTTAAAATTGTTCTTCATAAGGTTAATAAATTAGTTTTAGGTTTTGATAGGAGTTACTTTTCGCAGGGACTACCTCCTGCAGCCGGAATATTCGATTCCGTCGATAGGCACGAAGTTTTTCTCATTCATTCTGGTTTAGTAATACGATTAATATGAACAGGTGTCTAGATTCCATTAATTCAATACTCTCCTGCTGTGGTCGATATAACATTTCGGACAGACCTATATTATATAATGCCGCCGACAACGCTCCGTTCGGGCCGCGATATCGGTCTTTCGGCTTGCCATTACAAAATTAGGAAGAGCATCCGACCCTCAATATGCATTAATTAATCAATTATGATACTATTTTAACATAAGGTTCATTTTATTATCTTAAAATAATGTTCGATAATGAGAAATATCTACTTTTGTATAGCATTCGAACTCCTGCAAAAGCATCGTAAACTAACCATAAAAACCAGAATTATGAAAAAGAACCGGCATTTACTTATCGCCCTCGCTTTGGGTACAATGCTAACTTCCTGCGGCGCGTCCGACTCCACCGCTACGGTCACAGGCCCGGCCGCATATGTCGATCCTTACATCGGTTCCGGCGGCCACGGCCACGTCTTCGTGGGCGCCTCCGTTCCATTCGGCGCCATTCAGGCCGGGCCGCAGAACATCCATAAAGGCTGGGACTGGTGTTCGGGATATCATCATTCGGACAGCATCGTCATAGGCTTCGCCCATACCCACCTGAGCGGCACGGGCTGCACCGACATGGGCGACGTGCAGATCATGCCCTACACGGGCGAACTGCGCTCCAAACGCGGCCGGCAGGAGGACATCGGCGGAAGCTGTTCATCCTATTACAGCCACGACAACGAATCCGTATCGCCGGGTTACTATTCGCTCAAAATGGACAACGGCGTACGGATCGAAATGACCGCTTCGACCCGCACGGCGCTGCACCGCATCACCTATCCCGAGGCAGAAGGCCGCCGCCTGCTCATCAACCTCGAAGAGGGCAACGGCGACGGAGCGTACGACACATACCTCCGGCAGACGGACACGCACACCGTCGAAGGCTACCGCTTCTCCAAAGGCTGGGGCCCTCACAAGGTCTTCTTCGCGCTGACCGCCGACAAGCCGATCCGCTCGCTGGCGCTTTTCGACGCCGACACCCCGTCGGCGGGAAACGAGATTCGCTGCAAGGGCGCCAAGGGCGTCCTGACCTTCGACGACGAAAAGCAGGTCATGGTAAAGGTGGCCATCTCGTCGGTAAGCTGCGCCAATGCGCTCGAAAACCTCCGCACCGAAATCCCCGGCTGGGACTTCAAAGCCGTGCAGGCAGAAGCGATCCGCCGCTGGAACGACGAGCTGGCGGCCATCGACATCGAGACTGCGGACCAAACCGCCAAAAAGATCTTCTACACGGCCATGTACCACGCCTTCATCGCCCCGACGACCTACTGCGACGTCAACGGCGAATTCCGCGGACACGACGACAAGGTCATCAAAGACGCCGCATGGACCAACTACTCGACCTTCTCGCTGTGGGACACCTACCGCGCCCTGCATCCGCTCTTCACGCTGATCCGCCAGGACCGTCTCCCGGATATGGTCAATTCGATGCTTTCGATCTTCGACCAACAGTCGAAACTCCCGATCTGGGCGCTGCCGGGCGCCGAGACGAACACCATGCCGGGCTACAGCGCCGTGCCGGTCATCTCCGACGCCATCCTCAAGGGTATCGGCGGCTTCGACACCGAGCGGGCCTACCGCGCGATGAAAGCCTCCACGACCCACCCGCTGCAGGATGCCGTGCCTTATGTGCTGGAAAAAGGGTTCATTCCCGACGACAAGGCAGCCAACGCCACCTCGATCGCCATGGAATACGCCGTAGGCGACTGGGGCGTGGCCCAAGTAGCCAAAAAGCTCGGCAACACGGCCGATTACGAGGAATACCTCAAGCGCGGAAAATACTACACGCACTATTTCGACAAGTCGATCAATTTCATCCGTCCGAAACTCGAAAACGGCAAGTGGCTCACGCCCTACGATCCCTTCGAGTCGATCCACGGCGTGGGACACTTCTGCGAGGGCAACGGCTGGCAGTACACCTTCTTCGTGCCGCAGCATCCCGAAGGGCTGATCGCCCTGATGGGCGGCGACCGGCCCTTCACGGCCAAACTCGACGAATTCTTCACCGCCGAGGGCGATCTGGGCGAAGAGGCTTCGATGGACATTTCGGGCCTGATCGGCATGTACGCCCACGGCAACGAGCCGAGCCACCATATCGTCTACCTCTATCCCTATGCGGGCCAGCAGTGGAAAACGGCCGAGAAAGTGCGTTACATCCAACGGGAATTCTACACGGCCCGGCCCGACGGCATCATCGGCAACGAAGACTGCGGCCAGATGTCGGCATGGCATATCCTCTCGGCGCTCGGATTCTACCAGGTGAATCCTTCGAACGGCGTCTTCGTCTTCGGCAGTCCGCTTTTCGACAAGGCGACGCTCCGGCTGCCCGGCGGCAAAACGTTCGAAATCCGGGCTGAAAACGATCCCGCGAAGAACATCTACATCCAGTCGGTCAAGCTCAACGGCCAGCCCTATGAAAATTCGTACATCACCTACGACGACATCATGGCCGGCGGCACGCTGACCTTCGTGATGGGTCCCCGGCCGAACGAAGCGTTCGGAGCGAAACCCGAAAACCGACCCCAAACCGCCATCTAACACACTTTACACCATGCTCGAAGCACTGAAACAACAGGTTCTGCACGCCAACTTGGAACTGGTCCGCCACCGGCTCGTGGTCTTCACATGGGGCAACGTGAGCGGCATCGACCGCGATTCGGGACTCATCGTCATCAAGCCGAGCGGCGTGGAATACGACCGCCTGACGGCCGGCGACATGGTCGTAGTCGATCTCGGCGGGCGTGTGGTCGAAGGCGGCCTGAATCCCTCGTCGGACACGCCGACCCATATCGAACTCTACAAGGCTTTCCCGGCGATCGGCGGCATCGCCCACACCCACTCGACCTATGCGACCGCATGGGCGCAGGCGCGGCGCGACATCCCGGTCGCCGGAACCACGCATGCCGACTATTTCCACGGTCCCATTCCCTGCACGCGGGACATGGCGGCCGAAGAGATCACAGGGGAATACGAACTCCAGACCGGCCGGGTCATCGCCGAACGGTTCCGCACGCTCGATCCGCTGCATACGCCCGGCGTGCTGGTCGCCAACCACGGACCCTTCACATGGGGAAAAACGGCCGGCGAAGCGGTCTACAACAGCGTAGTGGTCGAGGAGGTCGCAAAAATGGGATTCATCTGCCACTCGCTCAACCCCCGGATGCCGATGAACGCAGGGCTGATCGAAAAGCATTTCGAACGCAAACACGGCGTAAACGCCTATTACGGCCAGAAGAAACGCTGATACGATTCTCAGCGCGCAAAAGCCGCAGCCCCGAGGGACTGCGGCTTTTCGTTTAACGGCATGTGAACCCGCGTCCCGGAAAGCAGGAACGCTTCCGCCCTTCCACCGTGCGGTGCGCATCGATTAATCAAAGGTGATACTATTTTAATCTAAAGGTAATTTTAAACACTTAATATTTTCACTTTCCCGTCAAATCGGTCTAAATTTGTAAACATCCGTACCCGAAAGGCATCCGGACTGTAATCCGGTCTCCAGCAGGTACGCACACCGCACAACCCGAACTTAAACCGAACCGGATATGAAACGAATCATCTGCACCCTCATGGGCCTGGCCGCACTGACGGCAGGCTTCGACGCCGCTGCGACCGGACGCAAGACCTCCGTCCCCGAACAAAAGGAACAACCGACGCCCCGGCTGCGCTTTACGGGCGACCCGTTCGCCCAGCAGGCGACCGCCGTCTTCGCCGAAACGCTGCATGACATGCGCAGCAAGATCGAGTACGGCTCGAACGAACGCTTTCCCGCAGGATTTTTCCACACCTCGACCGAACCCGAAGGCGTTCCCCAATACTACAACGACATGTGGACCCGCGACTGCGGCCGCGGCGTGATCGAGCTTTCGCGCCTGGGATTCGCCGAGGACGCCCGCCTGATCTCGCGCTACTTCCTCGCCCACATCACCGACGGCAACCACTGGGGCCGCGAACTGCACCACTCCGCTCCGCACGTCGAACTCGACGGCAACGCCCTGATCCTGTCCGGCATCTGTTCGGCATGGCGGGCCAACGGCATGGAGCGCGAACTCGGCCGGGAGTTCTGCGACGGCATCGCGCCCGTGGTCGCATGGGTCGATTCGCTGATGCGGGTTTCGCCCTACGGCGGACTGCTCCCCTCGACCTCCGAACTTTCGGGCAACCCCAGCACCGACTACCCCGTTTACAGCATCTTCGGCAACTACGGCATCTATACCGTCATGGCGCAGATCGCCGACATGGCCGCAGCCAGCGGCCGTGCGGAGCTGGCCGCGCAGGCCGCACGGCTCCGCACCACGATGGAGCAGGCCCTCGGCCGGCTCGTCTCCGACGGCCATTACAGCTATGCGCCCAAAGGATGCTGGTTCAACGGCATCGACAGCCGCAACGGCCGCGCATACGACATTTCCGATTGGGACGGCACTTCATGGCCCACTTGGCACTGGACGCGGCAGCTGCCCTGCATACTCCACTACGACTACCTTTCGCCCAACGCCGACGGCAAATTCGCCGACGTCCATGCGGCGAGCTACCGACTGCTCCGCCACTGGATGGCCAAGGGCGAATATTTCCGCAAATACGGCTTCGTAAGCAACACCGGATGGACCGGGATGGGCGGACGGCACGACGAAACGATGTGCGGCTACGGACAGGGCTTCTTCACGCAGGCCGCGCTGATCGCCGACGACGTGAACGTCTACACCAAATGTCTGGAAGGGATCGCCCGGCTGGGATACGACGGTGGAGTCATCGAACAGATGTCCTACGAAAAGAATCCGTTCGTCATGCACGAATGTTTCAACTACGACAACTACGAAAAGGGACTCGATCACACCTTCGGAGTACACTCCGAGGGGCGGCGCGAGATTATGGAGAACCCCGGCGACGAGGGCAATCTCGTGCAGGAAGCCGAGATTCTCAAAGCCTTCTCGATCGTCGCGGGCGTCCGCTGCGAAGGCCGCAGGCTGACGCTCATGCCCCGCCTGCCGTGGTTGTGGGACACGATGGAGTGCGTGGACTGGCCCGTCACCGACGCCGACGGGCGGACGCACCGCATCCGCTTCACCGTCCGCCACGAACGCTGGCTGCGCCGCTGCACGGTCGAGCTGGAAGGCATCGGCAGGTTCGAAGGCACGGACATCCGCTTCGGCCCCTTTCCGCGTCTGCTGAACAATCCGAAAGGTTACGAAACCGAACTGATCGGAAACGCCTCGTGGATCTGGGTCCGCGGCATCAAAGGCGACAAGCGCACGATCACCGTCGAACTCTAACCGCAACAGGCTATGAAACACCTTTTCATCGCGGCATGCTGCTGTCTGGCGTCCGCCGGATTCGCGGCCGAGCCGTTCGAAATCCGCGGCGTGCTGCCGTGGCACAACTTCCTCTGCGGCCCGACGGCTTGGAACAAAGCCGATTACGAGGTTTATCTCGACAACTGCCAAGCCGAAGGCATCAACTTCATCGGTTTTCACAACTATACGGGCGGCGGCGAACGCTACGCCACCTACGTCGAACCGATGGTGCGCATCTCCTACCGGGGCATCGTGCCGCAGGCCATGCTCGACAACTCGCTCAGCTGCCGCTGGGGCGCACTGCCGCTCCGGCTCAAGGAGTTTGCGTTCGGCTCGCAGCGGGCGCTCGACGTACCGCGCGGCGCCGAAGCCTTCGGCAGCGACTGCTCCCTGCTTTCGAAAACGCCCGACGAACACTACCGCAACACGCAGCAACTGATGCGCGACGTACTGCGCATGGCCCACGACCGGGATATCGAAATGGCCATGGGCTTCGAATTCGGCGTCGTGCCGCCCGAATATTTCTCGCTCTACGCCGCGGGCAGCTGCTTCTTCTGGCTCGGCGCAGGCAACATGGTCCCCAATCCGTGCCATCCGACATCGGTCGAACTGCACCGGGCGGCGCTCGACGACCTGCTGGAGAACTATCCCGACATCGACTACGTATGGCTCTGGCTCAACGAACATTCGTTCCTGGGCGTGGTCGTCGAACAGGCGCTGGGCGATCCCGCCTTCGCGGAGGTGTTCCGCCGGGAATCGGGCCATTTCGAAGAGACGCAGAGCGACAGCGAACGTTTCGTGGGCGTGTGGTCGCTCGAATACATCCGCCGCACGCTCGACCATCTCCGGCAGAAAGGCTCCCGCGCCAGGCTGATCATCGGCGGCTGGGGCGGCGGGGGCCAACTGCCGGGCATCCTGCGCGGACTGGACCGGGCGCTGCCCGAAGAGGTTATTTTCAGCTGTCTGAACCCCGATCTGGGACGCACCCGACAGCCCGGATTCCTCGCCGACATCGCCCGCCACCGCAAAGTCTGGGCCGTGCCGTGGCTCGAAGGCGACAACCAGATGTGGCACCAGCAGCCGCGCGTGGGCAAGATGCGGGACCACGTACAGCTGGCCCGCGAACAGGGGCTTCAGGGCGTGGCGGCCATCCATTGGCGCACGGCGGAGACCCGCTGTAACTTCCGCACGTTCGCCCGCTACGCCCGCACGTCGGACGACGCGACCGTCGAAACGCTCTACAAGGAGTATTTCGAAGAGGATTTCGGCGCGCAGGCCGCCGCCGCACTTGCGCCCCTGATGGCCGCCGTCGATACGACCAACGCATGGGAGGGACCGCAGTCCCCGGAGTACTTCGCTTTCCGTCCCGACTGGGGACTGCTCGACGAAGCGAACGCCGCTTCGCGCCGGGGGATCATCGACGCCATCGACGCCGTGCAGGACAAAGAGCAGACGCCGCAGCAGCGCCGCAACCTGAAAAGTTTCCGGGCCATGCTCTCCTTCGAGCTGCTGCTGGACAAGGTCGTGCGGGCAATGGCCCCGGGCTGGGAGCTGCGCGACAAAGCCCTTGCGGAGAACCGCCCCGCATTGCGCGAAGCCTGCGCCGCGGCGCTCCGCGAATTGGAATCCGCCCCCATCGAAGAGCTGATCCGAACCTATGTTTCACGCACCGGTTCGCGCGGCGAGATGGGCATCCTGACCTCGATCAACCAACGTCTCTGGAACAATTACGTCCTGTTGAAAAATTACCTGAAAGAAAACACGCATTAAAATAACCAACCGATCAACAATTATCCGCCATGACTAAAAAACTGCTACCGATCCTGTTTCTGCTGGGCGGCCTGTACGGCGCGGGGAACTCCGCGCAGTCGCAGACCCGGTTCAACCGGCCGTTTGCGCCCCAGGAAGGTCTCATTGCGGCTCCCGAACGTCCCTGCAGGGATGAAATCTGCCTGAACGGCCGCTGGAAATTCATGCCCGTCGAGACCGAAGGCATGACGCCCGAACAACTCAAGGCACAAACCTATCCCGCGGCCCCCGTATGGGACGCCGTGGAGTGCAAGGTCCCCTCGCCGTGGAACGTCAACGGCTTCTCCCGCGGCGGCGGGGGCGACTTCGTCGCCTATCCCAGCTACCCGGAGGCTTGGGAGGAGGTGCAGGCCGCCTGGCTGCAAAAGAAAGTACGGATACCCGCCGACTGGGACCGCCGCCGCATAATCCTCCACTTCGAGGCGGTCGCCGGATATGCGCGCGTATTCGCAAACGGCAACCTCGTATGCGAGAACTTCGACCTCTTCCTGCCCTTTTCCGCCGACGTCACGGACTACGCACGTCCCGGACAGGAGATCGAAGTCACGGTGTGGGTGGCCCGCGCATCGCTGTTCGACGAACCCGGAAAATACGGAAAAAGACCCTATATCGGCGGCTCGTTCTGGGGCAACCACATTGCGGGCATCTGGCAGGACGTCTTCCTGCTGAGTTATCCGGAGGTCTACATCGCCGACACCTACATCGACCCGGACGTGGCCGGCGACAGGCTCTCCGCCGAGCTGACGATCCTCAACACGACCGGCAAGCCGCAGCGTGTCACGCTCAGCGCCGACGTACGCCGCTGGCACAACGACGCCGACACTTCGGCGCTGTCGTTCTCCGTCCCGGCCTGGCATCTCGACGACGCTCTGGCATTGGATTATCCCGCGCAGCGCGTAACGCTCGCACCGGGGGAAAACAAGGTGACGCTGCAAGGCGTCCCGGAGGGCCGATTGGAGAAATGGTCGCCCGCCGATCCCGCACTGTACGGCATGACCGTCTCCATGCAGGGCAAAAAGGGAATCGCCGACCGGGATTACACGCGCTTCGGCTGGCGGCAGTTCCGACTCAAAGGCACACGGTTCTACCTCAACGACGAAGTGATCGAACTGAAGGGCGATTCGTGGCATTTCATGGGCATTCCGCAGATGACGCGGCGGTACGCCTATTCGTGGTACCGCATGCTCAGGGACGCCAATGCCAACGCCGTGCGCCTGCATGCGCAGGTTTTCCCGCGTTTCTATCTGGATATGGCCGACGAAATGGGCATCTGCGTGCTGGACGAAACCGCCATGTGGTCGAGCGACGGCGGTCCCAAGGTCGATGCCGAAGCCTTCTGGCAAGCATGCCGCGACCATGTCAGACGCATGGTCCTGCGCGACCGCAACCACCCCTCGGTATTCGGCTGGAGCGTCTGCAACGAGATGCTGGCCGTCACCAAACACGTAGTCCATGCGCCCGAACCGATCGTCGAACGCAACATCGCCGAGATCAACGAATGGGTGCGCATCACCCGTGAATGCGACCATACGCGCAACTGGATTTCGGGCGACGGCGAGACCCAGACCGACACCGACCTGCCGACCGTCATCGGTCATTACTGCAACACGCCGCTGATGCTCGAATGGAAGAGCAAGGGCAAACCGTGGGGCGTCGGCGAGATGGGCATGTGCTACGCCGGAACCCCGGCCCACGTCTCGGTGGTCAACGGCGACCGCGCCTTCGAATCGCAGGAAGGCCGCATGGAGGGACTCGCGGGCGAAGCGTTCGAAACGATCTCCATGCAGCGCGGTCTGGATGCCTGCTACGCCTCGATTTTCAACCTCGCGTGGTACGGCGTGCAGCCGCTCGAAATCGGACTCGACGACATCACCCGTCCCGTTGAAGCGGAGGACGGCATCTGGTTCGGTCCCTACCGGGAAGGAGTTCCGGGCGTCCAGCCCGAACGGCTCGGCCCCTACACCACCACATTCAATCCCGGTTACGATCCCCGGCTGCCGCTGTACCGCCCGTGGGCTTTGTTCGACGGCGTGAAAGCCGCATTCAGCGACACCTATGCCGCCCTGCCCAACAAATGGGCCGTACGCAAACACACAGAGATCAGCGAACCGGTTCCGGCCGCCCGCGACGTCGTCTGGATCTCCGCCGATCCGGAATCGAAGGCCAAAAGGCAGTTCGAAGAGCTGTCCGTAGCATTCCGGCCGCTCGACACGCGACGCAATCAGCTCATCCTGCTCGACGGCATCCGCCCGGCGGAAGATCCGGCCCTCATCAAACAGCTCCGCGCCGCACTCGGCGCCGGAAGCACCCTGCTGGTATGGAACATCTCGCCCGCGGCGCTTCCCCTGATCGAAAAACTCGGCGGCCACGCCGTGACGCTCACTCCGCGCAATGCCGCCAGCTACATCATACGCGGCAAACACGCGCTGCTCAACGGTCAGGACCTTTCGACGCTCTATTTCAACGAGCGGACCAAAGAGCCGGTTTCCAGCTGCGTAATGACCTCCGGCGACGCCTACGCCACACTGCTCGACCCCTGCAACACGGATTGGAGCAAATGGAACTATCAGGAAGAGACCATCAAAACCGGGCAGGTACTCCGCAGCGAGCGGGAGAGCAAGCCGCTCGGCAGCGTACTGCTCCGCGGCGAAGCCGGCCGGGGCGAGCTGCTGCTCTCGGCAATCGACCCCTTCGTGCTGGGCAACAAGGGCAGTGCGCTGATCCATGAAATGCTGCACAACCTGGGCGCACGCTTCAACGGCCGCCCGCGCCATATCCCGGCGGCGCTCGACCGGAACGGAACGGTCGTACATGCCCTGCTGAGCGGCACCTATGCCGGCGGAAGCATGGACGAAGTCATGGCCCGCGACTACCTCGAAGACACTCCGGCGGCCGACCTGCGGCCGGGCGCGGTAACCTCCGGAAGATATTGGGGCGCCATGGACAGCGGTGAAGAGGGATTCTGGAACTTCGAAACGATGAACCTCAAGGGCGAGCAGAAAGACTGCGCCGTTTACCTGAGTTTCTGGCTGTTCAGCCCCCGGTCGCTGGTCAACCTGCTGCTGGAGCCCAACATGCCCCGTCTCGATCTGGAATTCGCGGCGGACGACAAACTGGCCGTCTACATCAACGGCAACCTTCTAGACAACGCGGTCAAGCGTCAGGACGATCCCGCCCTGCCGCAGCGCATCGAAGGCATTCCGCTCGAAAAGGGCTGGAACCATGTTCTGCTCAAGGTAGGCCAGTTATGGGGAGGCTGGAACGGCCGCTTCCGCTTCACCGCCACCGATCCCGCCTACATGCGGCAGCTCGAATCGGTCATCATGCAATAAAACCCCGGAAACCATGCGAATCAAACTCCTCAACACGGCGCTCTGCCTGCTCTTCACGGC
>CAKVKI010000061.1 GCA_934754975.1 uncultured Alistipes sp.
CATCACGGGACTCTTGGCCGGCATCATCATCGGACAGGCCACGGAGTATTTCACCTCGCACTCCTACAAACCGACGCAGAAGATCGCCGGAAGCGCCCAGACGGGACCCGCTACCGTGATTATCGCGGGTATCGGGTCGGGCATGATTTCGACGGCCATTCCGGTCCTGACGATCGGCGTGGCGATTATCCTCGCCTACCTCTGCGCCATCGGCTTCGACATGGAGCATATCATGTCCGCGCAGAACATGTCGCTGGGGCTTTACGGCATCGGCATCGCCGCGGTCGGCATGCTCTCGACGCTGGGCATCACCCTCGCTACGGACGCTTACGGCCCGATCGCCGACAATGCCGGCGGCAATGCCGAGATGAGCGGGCTGGGGCCCGAAGTGCGTAAACGCACCGATGCGCTCGACGCGCTGGGCAACACGACGGCCGCCACGGGCAAGGGCTTCGCCATCGGTTCGGCTGCGCTGACGGCCCTCGCGCTGCTGGCCTCCTATATCGAAGAGATACGCATCGGACTGCTGCACAACGGCGTGACGGCCCTCGACCTGCCCAACGGTACGACGCAGCTGGTCGAGAACGCTTCGCTCCTCGATTTTATGGAGTATTACCATGTGTCGCTGATGAATCCGACGGTGCTGATCGGCGTGTTCATCGGCGCGATGATGTCCTTCCTGTTCTGCGGCCTGACGATGAACGCCGTGGGCCGCGCGGCCCAGAGCATGGTGAACGAGGTGCGCCGCCAGTTCCGCGAGATCAAGGGCATCCTTACGGGCGAGGGCACTCCCGACTATGCCCGTTGCGTCGAGATTTCGACGCGCGGCGCCCAGCGCGAGATGCTGCTGCCGAGTCTGCTGGCTATCGCCGTGCCGGTCGTCGTCGGCTTGGTGTTCGGTGTGGCGGGCGTTATGGGACTGCTTGTCGGCGGTCTGAGTTCGGGCTTCGTGCTGGCCGTTTTCATGGCCAATGCGGGCGGCGCGTGGGACAACGCCAAGAAGATGGTCGAAGAGGGCCATTTCGGCGGCAAAGGCTCCGACTGCCACAGGGCGACCGTCGTGGGCGACACCGTGGGCGATCCCTTCAAGGATACGTCGGGTCCGTCGCTCAATATCCTCATCAAGCTGATGTCGATGGTCTCGATCGTCATGGCCGGCCTGACGGTGGCTTTCCACCTTTTCTAGCCTGCCGGAATCCCTTACAGCGACGGCCGCCCGCAAATGCAGGCGGCCGTCGTGGATTCGGCGGGAATGTGGATTCGAAACGAAGCATGCCGTCTGCCGTTTGTCGTTGTCTGTTTACCGCATTCAGTCCGTCGCTTTATCGTTCGCTTTTTGCTTGCGGGGTTCCTGCCCGCTGCTTTGCGTCTGCCGCATGTTGCCTGCTGACCGCCGTCCGCCGTTCGCCGTTGTCTGTTTACCGCATTCTACCCGTCGCTTTATCGTTCGCTTTTTGCTTGCGGGGTTCCTACCCGCTGCTTTGCGTCTGCCGCATGTCGCATGTCGCCTGCTGACCGCCGTCTGCCGTTTGCCGTTGTCTGTTTACCGCATTCAGTCCGTCGCTTTATCGTCCGCTTTTTGCTTGCGGGGTTCCTGTGCCTGCTGCTTTGCGTCTGTCGCTTAGCGTCCGTTGTTTCTTGGTTGCCAGTTCGCTGCGTTGTTGTTTGCTTTTCCGCCGGTTGTCCGTTGCCTGTCTCCTCTCCGGCGGCGGATTCTCGGCGTGTCGCTTTGCATCTGCCGCACCGCCGTCCGCCGCCATATGTGAAAAAGCCTTTCTGCCATGACGGCAGAAAGGCTTTTCCGTGTCGGAAGATACCCGTTATCCGGAGGTGTCGCTATTTCTTGCTCGCGCCGCTTTCGAGGATCGAGACGATGGAATAAAGCGTGAAGCAGATGGCGCCGAATCCGGTCAGTACGCGCGCCGGGACGAAGTATTTGGGTTCGAACAGCGCCGCTTCGTACAGGAACGCCGCGAGGAAAAGACAGGCCAGCGCCGTAAGCACCGGAATGATCGGAATCCGGTTGGCCAGCGGGAAATCGGCGTGCCAGATTTTCGCCAGAAGAATGACCTTGCTCGAAATGCTCCAGCAGATCAGCGCCAGTCCGATCAGTACGAAGCCCACGAAATTGATCGTCTCGCCCCAGAACGCGAAGATCAGGATCAGGCCCAGTACGAAAGCCAGTCCGCCCATGCAGAGTACCAGGCTCATCCAGCGGCGGCGTTCGCCCATCGTGTAGCTGCCCCGTGCCTGACGGGCGATGCTGGCGACTAGCGCGATCAGCGAGGTGCAGACGCAGGCGATGCCGAACATGACGCTGCCCGCGACGATATGCGCCGGTAGCGTCCCGATCGAAAACAGCAGGATGCACCAGAGCCATGCTCCGGCGGCTACGGCCGATGCGATGAAGATCAGCAGCGAGCTTTGTCCGCGCGAGAATCCGGCGGGATTGATCGAGAAGGTGCTGTCGCCCGAATTTTTTGGGATAAGGCTGAATTTGGTCGAGGAGGTCGCGGCCGTCGAGACGCAGGCCGTGATAAGCCCGAGTCCGCAGACCACATGCCCCGTGACGTATGCGCCCGTCATGTGCGACGAGATGATGAAGAGTCCGCAGATGACCGTCACCACGGCGAATGAGTACCCGATGGCCGGGAAAAGGTACTTCGCGGCCGCGCTGTAGGTGCCGATGATCTGCCGGATGATGGTTGCGGCGGTACAGTAGAGCGCGACGCAGATCGAGCCGAGGAAAAAGACGACGGGACCTGCGGTCAGCCGTGAAGGATCGCTTCCGGCGGCGAAGACGTAGGCTCCGTAACCGAAACAGAATGCCGCCATCGCAAGGGGTAGGGCGCGGAACAGAATGCTTATGCCGTGATGCATAAACTGAGTTTTTGTTCGAACGCCAACCTGCAAATCCCGCACCAAAGAAAAAATGGCTATCTTTGCGCTATGAAAAATATCGTTTTCGACCTCGGCGGCGTGCTTTTCGCCCGCGATAAAAGTAAATCCACACAGGAATTCCATGAATTTTTCAGTTTTATCCGTTCCGAGCGGATGCCCCTCTTCTGGGAGGAGTACGACCGGGGCGCATCGACGCTCGGCGAGGTGACCGACATTCTCGCCCGAGTGACCGGCTGCCCGCGCGAAAAGTGCGAACGGTTCCTGCTGCTGTCGATCGACATGCAGGAACCCGTCGCGCCGACCGAACGGCTTGTCGGCGACCTGAAGGCCGCGGGATACAGGCTTTATGTGCTTTCGAACATGTCGCGCGAGTTTATCGCTTTCCTGCGCCGTTTCCCCGTCTACCGTCTTTTCGACGGCGAAGTGGTCTCCTGCGAGGAGGGCACGGTGAAGCCCGAACCGCAGATTTACGAAATCCTGCTGGAACGCTACGGACTCGATCCCGCCGAAACCCTCTTTATCGACGACCGCGCCGCGAATATCGCCGCCGCCGAAGGGCAGGGTATCGCCGGATACCTTTTCGACCACCGGAATCCCGCCGCCGCGTGCGACGAGCTGCGGCGCAGGCTGCTGCCTGCAAAATAGGGTAGTATTCCGGAAACCCGATCCGGCCGCCCTGACGATTGCCGCAGACATGGGGTGTCACCCTGTTTCCTTTTGCAGGTGTTTCTGTCCGACATTCCTGATAAATAAAGGGGCCGCTCGTTACGAGCGGCCCCTTTTCGGTGTATTTCGGAAGAAACTCCTATTTGAAGTTTTCGTCTTTCATCAGTTCGTACTCCGGTGCGAGTGCGTACATGCGGACATATTCGAACTTGCCGTTGTCGACGAGTTTGAATTCGAAGGCATGCGTTACCTTACCCGTGCCCGAACCGATGTGCTGCGTGTAAAGCATCATCTGAACCGTGTAGATTATGTCGATACCCGGGATCATCTTCACGTCGCTGTGGAGTGCGCCGAGTGCGCCGGACATAACTTCGCCGAAACGTTTTTCGACTTCCGTGTAGAATGCCTGGAACGATGCGCGCATCGCTTCCTTGTCTTCCGAAGCCCAGTCGTCGTATGCGCTCACATCCTCGCCGGCTTCGCTCCAGTAATACTTCGGCAATGTGTTGATACGCCAGTTCAGGTTCGTATAGCTTGCAGCGCAGCCGCTGTAATACTCCGAATCCGTGAGGCGGCTTCCGCTGCGGTTATCCGTCGTATAGGCTGCATTCTTGTTCTGGAGTACCCAATCCACGCAAGCCTGGTAGTAGCTTTTGCTGTATGCGCTGCGGTCGGGTGCTACCACGATCGTCATGCTGGGGTCGAAACTCCATTTGCCGCCGACTTTCTTGAACGGGCCGTCGAGCGTTTCCGTGTCTTCGGTCTTAATCCAGTCCGCACCGTCGTAGATGTACTCGTCCGCGAAGAGCAGCGTTTCTTTGCTCGTGGAGTCATAGAAGTGGTATGCTACGTACATCTTGTCCTCGGCCAGGGCGTAGGGATATTTGTACCTCAGGTAGAGGGGCAGGTAGGTGTCCTGTGAGAACGACGAGCTGAAGTTGGGGCTCGTAGCGCCCATCTGCGTATAGTCCTCGGGGTTGACCATCGTTGTGGCATCGGCTGCCGCCCATGACGTGCCGTCGAAGGTGTAAACCGCATAGCGGGTCTTGGTTACGGCGGCGCTGGTCATGCCCAGGGATGCCATTGTGGCGCTCGTAGCCGCCTTGACGGAGGTTATCATCGTGTTGAGGAACTTGCTGCTCGATACGCCGATTGCGTAACCCTCGACGATAACCGCCTGTCCGTCGAGCGAGGCGTCTATAGCGCCGTCCAGGACGTACGAAAGGCTGCCCTGTGCCGTAAGCGCTTCATCATTGATGACATTATAATAGTTGCCGTCCTTTTTCAGCGTACCCGTATAGCGTATATACTGTGCAGTGGGCAGCGTCAGGTAGCTGTCCATGTCGGCGCCGCTCAACTCCCGGATTGCGGGGTAGGTGAACGTATCGGCCTCGGTGTTGACCTTTGTGATCGTGGCTGCTGCGGGGTACTGGTTCAGCCCGGCGTATGCCGAGGTGGTGCCCGATACGGTTACCAGATCGCCGATGGCGTATGTTCCGGTCGGATCGGCATTGGTATAGATAAGGATCGACCCCGTACCGTCGTTTACGAGGAAACCGCGCTTGTAGGTCGCAGCGACCTGTCCCTTGATGCTGAACGTGCCGGGATCGGCTGCGGCGACGATACCCACGGGGGTGTATGCGGGCTGGGAACCTTCCTCGGCGATCGTAGCGACGATCATGTTGGCGAACTTGGGTGCGCCTCCGCTCTTGCTGACCGAGAAGAGGTAACCCGTTGCAGTGACTTTCTTGCCGTTCAGGTCGCCGTCGATTTGGCCTTTGTTGGGGAACGAGAGGCTGCTGACAGCCGTTGCGGCACCCTCCACATTGAGGTTATAGTAGCTGCCGCTGATCGAGAGCGTACCCGTCAGGCTGACGAACTTGATCGAGGCTGCGGTCAGGTAGGCGTCGAGGTCGCTGCCCGACATGGTCTGAGCTGCGGGGAAAGCGTAGTTCTTGGTTTTTTCTACGAGCGTAATCTCGGCTGCGCTGCCGAATTGCATGCCGCTGTTGTACTCCGTAACGGCGCCCTTGACTTTTACTACGTCGCCCAGCGAGTAGTTCGAGGGCGCGTTCAGGTAGACGAGGATGGCTCCTGTGGTGTCGTCGACAATGAAACCGCGTGCATACGCTGCCGAAACGGTACCTTGTACGATGTAGTCGCCCGGAGCGATGATATCGCTGATCTTGTTGATGGTTTCCGTTTCGCCGCCGCCGGTCGAAGGCTCCTGGTCGGAATAGGCGTATTCGGCGATGACATAGTCGCCGGCCTCGGCGTTCTGCACGGCGTTCTTGAGTATTCGCGGCAGGTAGTTGACCGCCGGTTTGCCGGGCGTGAAATAGTTGGCCGTGATCTCCTCGCCCCATGCTGCTTCGTAGTCAGCGGCCTTGAGTTCGTAGGTCGTGGCGGAAGCGATACCCGAGATCACCTCGGAAATTTCGCCGCGCTGGCTCTTGTAGGTTACGGTTACGGTCGAGCCGTTGTCGAGGTAGCTGTCGTAGTTTTTTGCGATGAAAGCCGGCAGGTAGGTCGCTGCGGTCGCGGCTTCGGAGAAACATTTGGCCGTGCCCACGGCAGCCAGTGCGGCCTCAGCCTCTGCTCCGGCGGCCTTTGCGATTGTCTTGTTGGTATCGTTCGAAGCGATACTTGCGTAATCGGCGTCGGTCAGGGTTAATCTTATTGCCTGGACGTCGGTGACACCCGGGTTGGGGTCGAAGCCGTCCAAATATTCCTTGTTGTAATCGTCGACATTACAACCCCCCCCCACGACTGCTACGGTCGCCAGGGCCAGAAGGTATTTTACGATATGCTTGTTCATGTGATTTACTGTAATTAGAAGTTAATTTTCAGTCTTACGGTGTAGGTGCGACCGAAAGAGTACATTACGGCATACACGTTCTGCCAGATGCCTTCGTCGGCTGCGGCGCACTGCGCATCCATGATGTAGTTGTAGTTGTACAGGTTGTTCACATTGCCGTAGATCGTCGCGCGTACGTTGCCGATCTTGAATGCGTAGCTGGCCGAGAGGTCGAGCTGGTGTCCCCACGGAATCTTCCACGGGTCTTTTACATCGACGGTCGAGTTACCGCTCAGGCTGGTCTGCGAACCGATATAGAAGTCGGCATAGGTGTTGGCCTGTGCATACCAGTCGGCGCTGACGCGCAGGCCTTTCATCGGACGGAATGTAGCGCCGATGGATGCCGTGGTCTGTGCCGAGCCGCCGACCTTGATGCCTTTCTGCTTCAGGTTGAGCCATGCGTGGTCTTCCGCCATGATGCCCGATGCGACGGTGCCGTCGAGTGCTTTGGTCAGGGGCTGTCCCTGCGTGTCGTAGATATAACCTTTCGAGTCGCTGTCCCATTTCCAGTCACCCAGCGAGAGCATACCGGTCACGTCCAGCCAGCGGTTGGCGCGGAGTACGAAGTCGAATTCGAGTCCCATGTGGCGTGCGTCTACGCCCGAGAGGTTCACGCGGGCATAGTCGCCGTTGGCCATCGAGCTGGAGCGTACGACCGATTTGTCCATCCAGAGGGTGTAGTATCCGTTCAGGTTGACCGAGAGGATGCCCGAGCGGAAGCCGTAGCCGAGTTCGGCCGAGAATACCTTCTCATTCAGCGGGTCGGGGTTCTTGGCGTTGCTCGTGGTACTCTGCAGGAATGCGCCGCCCGAGAAGAACGGGGCGCGGCTGATGTAGCCGATGTTGGCGAATACGTTGTGCTTGTCGGTGATGTTGTAGTTGGCGCCGCCCTTGACGGTGTAGCCGATGAAGTTCACGTGGTCCGACTCGGCGTGTGCTGCGTCGTAGTAGAAGCGGTCGTAGCGCCAGTAACCGGTGTTGGAAACCGAACCCGAAACAAATGCATTGACCTTTTTCTTCGTCCACTCCAGCTGGGCGAATACGCCTTCCTGGTGTACGTGGCCGTCGTAGTCGCGGTAGACCTTGTCGCCCACCCGCAGTTTTTCATACTGCCAGTTGGGGTCGGCTGCGGCTTTGTTGTACTCGGGTTTGACATTCTTGCGGCTGTCGTTGTCGATGTAGTACTTACCGTCGTAGAGGTCGATGATTTCGTTGTTGTGTTCGCCGATATAGTAGCGGACGTCGACACCGGCCGAAAGTTCGAGCGACTTGGATATTTGGTTGGTGTAGGTCGAGAGCAGTCCGTACCACATGTGGTTGTTGTTGCTCTTCGACATGATCATGCGCGATCCGTCGGGACTGGCGGCGTTCAGCTCCTGAATTTTGTCATAGGCGAACGTGCCGTCGGGGTTGCGGAACGTGGTGTTGAGTACGCCGTAGTTCGTACCTTTCCATGCGTTGCGGTCGGCCGAGGTGCGGCCCTGGCCCGAATAACCGCTGCCGCGTCCGATCGACATGTAGAGGGCCGTCGAGAGCGACGACTTGTGGTCGATCTGCCACTGGTGGTTCAGCGAGATTTGCGGCTTGTGGTATTCGTTGTAGTGCGAGTAGCGCTGCTTGCCGCTTTTGTCGAAACCGTATTCGGCGTTGTAGCGGTACATGTCTTTCTCGCCCATGAAATCTTTGGCTTTCTGCCATTCGCTGATTTTCAGACCGTCGTCCAGTGCGTGGCGCTGTCCGTGCTTCTGCGGGGCGCCGAATGCCGTCAGCGAAAGCTGGTGGTGGTCGTTGATGCGCTTGGAGATGTTTACGAACCAGTTGTAGCCTTCGAAGTTGGTTCCCTGGATATAACCGTCGCCCCAGCGTTTTGCGCCGAGTACCGACATGGCCCATCCGTTCTTCGAGAGGCCCGTCGCCAGGCTGAACGAGAGACTGTAAAGACCGTCGTTACCCACGCCGAACGAGAACGTACCGCCCTGTTTGGCTTCGATGCCGTTGGTTACGATATTGACCGAACCGCCGACCGAAGGCGACGAAATTTTCGAGGCGCCGAGACCGCGCTGCGTCTGCATGCTGCGCGTCACGTCCGAGAGACCGGCCCAGTTCGACCAGTATACGCCGCCCCATTCCATATCGTTCACGGGGACGCCGTTGACCATCACAGCCACGTTGGCAGCCTGGAAACCGCGCATGTTGATTTTCGAGTCGCCGAAGCCGCCGCCGTCCTTGGTCACGTAGACGCCCGGGGTCGATTTGAGGATCTCGGGAAACTCCTGTCCGCCGAGTTTGTAGGTGATTTCCTCGGCGCTTACGGTAGATACGGCTACCGGGGTTTTGCGCTGCACGGCAATCGACTGCGTGACCACGACGTCCTGCAGGGCTACTGCGTCGGGCGCGAGTTCGATGATGCCCAGGCGTGCGTTGGGACCTGAGATCTGTTTCTTGGCCGAAATGTAGCCTACATAGCTGATCTCGATCTCTTTGGCATCGGTCTTCAGCGAGAAGTTACCGTCGATGTCGGTGCCGACACCCTGCTGTGTGCCGGGTACGGTCACGGAAGCGCCGACCAGCGGAGCCCCGCTCTCATCTACGATTTTACCCGTGACTGTCGATTGCGCGACAGCAGCGGACACACCGAAAAGAATCAATGCGGCCGTCATGAGGAAATTTAGTAAATGTTTTCTCATACTTTTTTAATGGATTAGTAAATAAAAATGGTGTATTTAATTTTGGTCGTTTCGTAAAGTTGTTTTGCGGCGCCGGTGTCGGGAACTGTCCGCCCGCGGCGTGCCGGGTGAGATTTTACAGGATTGTAATACCAACCGGCATTTTTCCCGTACCCCGTATAAAGCCGCGAGGGATACTCCTCTTTTGAAATACCCCTCGTTCATTCGCACGAATACCGCCCTGCGGTAATCCGAATCCGGTTCGCATGCCGCCTCCCGCAGCGTTTTTGCTGCGTCGGACGACGGTGTAACCCGTTATATTTATAATATCAACCATATTTTTGCTTACGCAAATGTAAATCAAATATTCCAGAGCCGCAATAGAACATTCGAAATTTTCCGTAAAAAAAATCAACCCCCTGACCGCCGCCCGTTTAAGACTCCCGGCACGCTCCTTGCGCATCTGCCGCCGTATGCAGAATTTCAGAGAAAGATACTGGCGCTATTCGCTTTTCGTGCTGATCCTCGGGCTGGGGATTACGATCAGCGTCGAACTGACCCCGTTTCTGGGCGGCCTGCTCGGGGCTGCGACGATCTATGTGCTGCTCCGGCGGCAGATGCACTGCCTTACGGCCTGCCGTAAATGGCGGCGCAGTCTCGCAGCTTCGCTGCTGCTGGGGGAAGCGGTGCTGTGTTTTCTGGTGCCCATCAGCCTGATCGTCTGGATGGTGGTCGATCAGGTGCAGAATATCACGCTTCAGCCCGATTCGATCATTACGCCGCTCAAACATATCGCTGCGCTGATACACGAGAAAACCGGCTATAATCTCTGGCAGGAGGACAATATCTCGTCGCTGATCGGCGTCATCCCCAAACTGGGACAGTGGGTCGTGGCCGGCATCTTCGATTTCGGCATCAACATCATCGTACTGCTGTTCGTACTCTACTTCATGCTGATCGGCGGGCATCGCATGGAGGAGTATTGCCGGGAGATACTCCCTTTCAGCCGTCCGGTGAGCAGCAGCGTCATGCGCGAAGTGCATATGATCGTTCGTTCGAATGCCATCGGAATCCCCCTGCTGGCGGTGGTGCAGGGTATCGTGGCTTATGTCGGTTATCTGGCTTTCAGCGCACCCAGCCCCTTGTTCTGGGGCGTGCTGACCTGCTTCGCAACGATCATCCCGATCTTCGGTACGGCCCTGATCTGGCTGCCGCTGGCCGGATACATGGCCCTTACGGGCGACTGGGGCCCGGCTGTGGGGCTGGTGCTGTACGGCGGACTGGTGGTGACGCACGTGGACAACGTCGTGCGTTTCGTGATGCAGAAAAAATTGGCCGACACGCACCCGCTCGTGACGATCTTCGGTGTTTTTATCGGACTCTCGCTCTTCGGGTTCATGGGGGTTATCTTCGGGCCGCTGCTGCTCGAAATCTTCGTTTTCTGCATCAATATTTTCAAGAAGCGCTATCTCGACGGCACGCCTGATAAACAGCTTTTTGTGCCCGACGGCGATCTCGATGCCTAGGCGGCGGGTGCCCTGCGGAGCGGGACTGTTTACGAAAAGTAATCTTTTCGGGCGTTTTTTGTGAAAATTCCGTGTAAAATAGTTGGAAATTGAAATTGTTTATTATCTTTGTTATTGAAATAACAGTAGAGACGGGAAATAAGAACCCTTAATTCAAATATCACAATGGCGAGAAATCTCAAAATCAGAGACCTTACGTTGCGCGACGGACAACAGTCCTCGTTCGCGACGCGCATGTCGCAGGCGCAAGTAGACCGCTGCCTGCCGTACTACAAAGATGCAAATTTCTATGCGATGGAGGTCTGGGGCGGTGCCGTGCCCGACTCGGTGATGCGTTATCTTAACGAAAATCCGTGGACGCGCCTGGAGACCATTTACAAGGCCGTAGGCAACGTGTCGAAGCTCACGGCCCTGTCGCGCGGCCGCAACCTGTTCGGCTATGCGCCGTATCCCGACGACGTGATCGACGGCTTCTGCCGCAACTCGATCCGGAGCGGACTGGGTATCATGCGTATTTTCGACGCCCTGAACGATGTGGACAACGTCAAATCGACGGTCAAATACGTCAAGCAGTACGGCGGCATCGCCGACTGCGCGGTTTGCTATACGGTCGATCCGAAATATCCCGAACCCGGTTTCTTCGCAAAGCTCATGGGCAAAAAAGGCCATGAGCAGGTCTTCACCGACGCCTATTTCCTCGACAAGGCCAAGCAGATGGCCGCGCTGGGCGCCGACATGATTACGATCAAGGACATGTCGGGCCTGATTCCGCCGCGCCGCGTCGCCACGCTGGTCAGGCTGTTCAAGAAAAACATCGACATTCCGGTCGATTTCCATACCCACTGTACGCCCGGCTACGGTCTGGCATCGGTACTTGCAGCCATCATCGCCGGCGTCGATATCGTCGATACCAACTGCTGGTATTTCGCCGAAGGTACGGGCGCCCCGGCTATCGAGCTGATCCATGTGTTCTGCAAGAAACTCGGCGTCGATACCGGTGTGAATATGGAGGCTGTCGCCAAGATCAACACCCAGCTGCGCGAGATCCGCAAGGAACTCAACCAGTCGGTATTCGGCACGGAGAAACCCGAACCCAAGCCCTTCAATCCGCTGACCGATACGCTGCCCGCCGAGATCGACGCGCTGTTCGACAAGGCGATCAAAGCCGCTCAGGCCGACGATGAAGCCGCCACGATCGACGCCTGCCGCAAGAT
>CAKVKI010000062.1 GCA_934754975.1 uncultured Alistipes sp.
TCGGCGCGGCTTCGATGCTTTCGCCGCTCTACATCTCGGAGATCGCTCCCGCGCACCTGCGCGGACGCATGGTGTCGCTCAACCAGTTCGCCATCTTTTCGGGGCAGGCGCTGGCCTTCGTTTCGAACCATCTGCTGGTCGATGTCGGCGGCGTGGACAACTGGCGGTGGATGCTGGGCGTGATGGTCGTGCCCTGCGTGCTGTTCCTCGTCTGCCTGCTGTTCGTGCCCGAAAGTCCCCGGTGGCTGGTTACGAACCGCTACGACGACAAGGCGTTCCGGGTGCTGAGCCGTATCAGCGGCCCGGAGACGGCCCGCGCCGAACTGGCCGAAATCCGCTATTCGGTGGGGCACGGCGTCGAAGGGACGTTCCGCGAGCTTTTCAGGGGAAAGATGTTCAAACTGCTGCTGATCGGCATCATGCTCTCGGTATTCCAGCAGGTGACGGGCATCAACGTGATGATGTATTACGCCCCCGACGTATTCAAATCGACGGGTATGGGCAACGATTCGGCGATTTACTATACGATGATAATGGGGATGGTCAATCTGATCTTCGTGACGGTTTCAATCCTGTTCGTCGATAAGGTCGGCCGCCGCAAGCTGATGATCTTCGGCCCTGCGGGCATGGGCGTTTTCATGTTCTGCATTTCGATCGCCTATTTCACCGGCAACTTTACCGGGATGCTTCCGCTGCTGCTGATGATGGGGTATCTGGCTTTCTTCGCGCTGTCGCTCGGGCCGATCGTCTGGGTGCTGCTGGGCGAGATATTCCCCAACCGGATCCGCAGCCGCGCCGTGTCGGTTTCGATTCTGGCGATGTGGGCCGCGAATTTCCTGGTGTCGTTCACCTTCCCGATCCTCAAGGAGAGCCTGGGCAGCGGGTTTACCTTCCTGATCTATGGGGTGATGTGCGTGGCCTGTGTGGTCTTCGTATGCCGCTGCATCGTCGAGACCAAGGGCAAGACGCTCGAACAGATCGAAAAGGAGTTTCTCGGATAAAACGCGTCGGCTATGTTTCACGGTCATCTGTTGGGATTATACGAAAAGGCGCTTCCGGCCGAATGGTCGTGGGAACGCCGGCTGTCGGCGGCCCGCGAGCTGGGATTCGACTACATGGAGATTTCTGTCGATGAAACCGACGGGCGCATGGCGCGCCTGTGGTGGAGTAAGGCGGAGCGCAAGGCCCTGCGGGAGCTGACCTGCCGGCTCGACATGCCGATCCGGTCGATGTGCCTGAGCGCGCACCGCCGCTTCCCGTTCGGCAGCGCCGACGCGGCGGTGCGCGGCAAGGCCCGCGAACTGGCCGAGAAGGCGGTGCAGTTCGCCGACGATCTGGGCATCCGTGTCATCCAGCTGGCCGGGTACGACGTCTATTACGAACCTCCGACCAACCGCAGCGCCGCGGCCTTTCTCGAAGGCATGGAGTATGTGGCCCGGCTGGGCGAACGCTATCAGGTCATGCACGCCATGGAGATCATGGATACGCCGTTCATGAACTCCATTACCAAGCATCTCTGGTACGAAGAGCGTATCCGCTCGCCCTATTACCGGGTTTATCCCGACCTGGGCAACCTTACGGCCTGGGGCAACGATATCGCCGCCGAACTGAAAAAGGGGATCGCCAGCATCGTCGCCATCCATCTCAAGGAGACCCGCCCGGTGACGGCGGAATCGTCCGGCGAGTTCCGCGGCGTGCCGCTGGGGGCGGGGAAGGTGGATTTCGCCGGGGCGTTCCGCATTTTGCGGACGCTGGGTTATTCGGGGCCTTTCCTGCTCGAAATGTGGTCGGGGACCGCACCCGACGACTGTGCGGAGATCGCGCGTTCGCGGGCGTTGCTCGAAGAGGCTTACAAACGCTCGCTGCGGCTTTGAATTGTTTATCTCGTAAAAATCGGTTTATGAACTATTATATCGGTCTGGACAACGGCGGCACGCTCACCAAAGCCGCACTCTACACCTCCTCGGGCGAGGAGGTGGCCGTATGCTCCGCGGCGACGGAGATCGCCGCGCCGCACCCCGGCTATGCCGAGCGCGACATGGAGCGGATGTGGCGGACGAACTGCGACGTACTGCGCGGACTGCTCGCCCGGGCGGGTGTCGATCCCGCGGATGTCCGCGCCGTAGCCTGCTGCGGGCACGGCAAGGGATTGTACCTTTGGGGGCGGGACGGGAAACCCGTGCGTGCGGGGATCGTTTCGATGGACAACCGCGCCGCGGAATACGCCCGGCGCTGGGAGGAGGACGGCACGGCGGCGAAGGCGTTCGCCTTCAGCTGCCAGCGGGTGCTGGCCTGTCAGCCCGTGGCCTTGTTGGCGTGGCTGAAGGACAACGAGCCGGAAAACTACCGCAATATCCGCTGGGTGTTCGAGTGCAAGGATTACGTCCGGTTCCGCCTGACGGGCGAAGCCTTCGCCGAGGTGACGGATTATTCGGGCACGAACCTGATGAACCTGCATACGCGGGATTACGATCCGCGGCTGCTCGGACTTTTCGGGCTGGAGGCGGTTGCCGGCGCACTGCCGCCCCTGCGGCTTTCGACGGACGTCTGCGGCCGAATTACCGAAGAGTCCGCCGCGCTCACGGGCCTGAAGGCCGGAACTCCCGTGGTCGGCGGCATGTTCGACATCGACGCCTGCGCCGTGGCGGTGGACGCCGCGGACGAGGAGCGCGTCTGCATGATCGCCGGGACGTGGAGCATCAACGAATATATCAGTCCGGTCCCGGTACTCGACGGCACGGTGATGATGAATTCGCTGTTCTGCATTCCCGGCTACTACCTGATCGAGGAGTGCAGTCCGACCTCTGCGGGCAACAACGAATGGTTCATCAATACGCTGCTGCCCGAGCTGAAGGATGCGCTGGCGGGGGAGGGCGGCTCGGTGTACGACCGCCTTAATGCGATGGTCGCTTCGCTGCCCGCCGGCGAGCGTTGTCCGCTGTTCCTGCCCTTTCTGATGGGAAGCAACGAGCAGCCCGGCGCGCATGCGGCTTTTGTCGGCGTCGAGGGGCATCACGGGCGCGCGCATCTGGTGCGGGGGCTTTACGAAGGGGTGGCTTTCAGCCACCGGCGTCATTTCGACCGCCTGACGGCTTCGCGCCGCACGCCCGTCCGGGTGATCCGGCTGGCCGGCGGAGTGGCCAATTCGGAGGTTTGGACGCAGCTATTCGCCGATGTGATGCAATGCCCGGTCGAGACCGTCGATGTCGGTGAGACCGGGACGATGGGCTGCGCCATGGCCGCGGCCGTCGGCGCGGGCGATTACCCCGATTTCGCTTCGGCGGCGGCTTCGATGGTGAAGGTCAAACGCCGCGTAGAACCCGTGGCGGAGCATGCCGCGGCTTATGAACGGAAATATGCGCTGTACCGCTGCGCCGTCGAGGCGCTCGGGCCCGTCTGGGAGCGGATGGCCGCATGGAAGGATAACGAATAAAAAACGGTAACGGCTTGTATGGCTAAAAGTTATTATCTGCTGGATTCTTACGAGGATAAAATATCCAACCCCTGCCAAGTAGGCGGGATCGAGTTGTCCGAATTGTGCGGCGGTCCCGGCGACGGAGTGCGGATCGCATGGTTCAATACGGGCAGCGGACTGCGTTTCAAGGTCGTCATAGACCGCGGAATGGACATTGCCGACGCTTTCATGAACCAGTTCGGGCTGGCGTGGATAAGCCGTCTCGGCGTTGCGGCTCCCGGTATCTATGCACGGAGCGGCGACAGCTGGCTTTACGGGCTGGGCGGCGGTCTGCTCGTGACCTGCGGGCTGGATCATGTGGGACCTGCGGCCGACGGTCCGCGGGGGACGTTTCCGCTGCACGGGCGCATCGGCATGCTGCCCGCGGTGTTGGAATCGGTGGTGCAGCCCGATCCCCTGCGGGGCGAATACGGAATGAGCATCTGCGGCCGTACGCTCCAGACCACGGCATTGGGCCATCATCTCGAAATCCGGCGCACGATCTCCGCGACGCTGGGCGCTTCGAAGATCATGGTCCGCGACAGCGTGACCAACCTCGGAAACAGGCGCGCCCCTCACATGCTGCTTTACCACTGCAATTTCGGCTATCCGCTCGTGGACGACGGCACGCGGATAATCTGGAAGGGACGCTGGGTGTCGCGCGGCGGACCGGGAGACGATTTTATCTTCAACGAAGCGAACGAGCAGGGATTCCGGCGGTGCCTGCCGCCGATTCCCGAACACGACGGCGACGGCGAAGCCGTGGCTTTCATCGACGTGGACGCCGACCGCCGCGGAACCAGCGAGTGCGGTCTTTACAACGACAACCTTGGACTCGGCGTCAAGATGAAATTCAAGAAGGGACAACTGCCGTGGCTGACCAACTGGCAGCATTTCGGCAAAAACGAATATGTCGTGGGGCTGGAACCCGGAACGCATCCGCCCGTGGGCAGCGACCGCGCCCGGCAGGAGGGGACCATGCTCTACATCGAGCCGGGCGAGACCCGCTCCTATCAGCTCGACATGGAGATTTTATTGAACGATTAACACCAAACCAAAAAGCTATTTTATGAAAATCAAACAGACATTCGAACAGGGCGGGGGCATCTTCTGCCTGATGCCGGTATTCGTGCCGCGGCGTTTCAGCCGCGCAGGCTTCCGCCTGCGGCTCCATCCCGACGATTATTATGCGCTGGGAACCAAACGCGGCTCGATCAAGGAGCGCTGGTTTTCGTCGGTTATCCCCGCGATGAACGGTCCGCTGGCCCCCGCCGACGAGGGCATGAGTTACGTACTGCCTGTCGACGGCAATACGGCCGGGAAATTTACGCTGCGCGAGGCTGTGGACGTTCTCGGCCGCGATCTGGTCGGCGACGAGCTGATGACCCGCTACGGCGGCTGGCCGATGTATTCGAAATTTTTCGATTACGAGGTGCCGCTGTTCCACCACCTGCACCTGGGATTCGACGCCGCGGCGGCCGTCAGGCGTCTCGGCAAGCCGGAGGCTTATTACTTCCCGCCCGAAATGAACAATTATGCGGGAACTTTCCCGGCGACCTATTTCGGATTCGATCCCGACGTCAGCAAAGAGGAGGTGATGGAGCGTCTGATGATGTACGAGAAGGGCGACAACCGCATCACGGAGCTGTCGCGCGCCTACCGCATCCAGCTCGGAACCGGATGGTATACCCCTCCCGGGGTGATTCACGCGCCGGGCTCCTACCTGACCTACGAACCCCAGTGGAACAGCGACGTCAATTCGGTCTACGAAAATATCGCTTCGGGCGAGGTGTACGATTACGATTTTCTGGTCGAAAACTGCCCCGAGGACAAAAAACGCAATCTCGAATACGTCATGGGCCTGCTCGATTGGGAGAAGAACGTCGATCCGCACTACCGCAAGCACTATTTCCGTCCGCCGGTGGCGTGCCCGAATTCGGACGGCCGCTATGCCGAGAAGTGGGTGGCTTACGCCAACGACTATATCGCGGCCAAGGAGCTGACCGTACAGCCCGGACAGAAGGTCGTGGTGAGCGACGGCGCCGCCTACGGCTGCATCATCATCCAGGGGCACGGCAAGTTCGGGGCTTACGATGCCGAGGCTTCCGTGATGCTGCGCTTCGGACAGCCCAGCAACGACGAATTCTTCGTCAGCGAAGCCGCTGCCAAGCAGGGCGTGGTGATCGAAAACCACAGCCGTTTCCAGCCGATGGTGATTCTCAAACATTTCGGACCGAACCACCCCGATATGCCCCGAACGCTCTAGGCGGGCGCTGAGACAGGAGATGCCCGGAATTTTCCGGGCATCTTGTTTTTAAACCGAAAAAAGTAAAAGGATGAACTTGAATCTGACTGTTTTAGTGATGGCGGCGGGAGGCCTGCTGGCAGGGTGCGCCTCGCCGGTCGCAACCCGCAATGCCGACCGGGAGAAAACGGCGTTTCAGACCAACAGCCCGTGGAAACCCGTGACCGACAGCCGCGCCGATGCGGCGATCGTATACGGTACGCACGACGCTCCCGGCATGTCGTTCGAGGAGCGCGTGGAGTCATGGCGGTCGAAGGGGTATAAGGCCCATTTTATGACAGGTATCGCCTGGGGCGGCTACGAAGATTATTTTACGGGCGAATGGGACGGGGTGAACCATCTGGACGAAGGGCAGGTCGTGCAGGCGGGGGATACGCTCTGGCACGGGCGCATGGTGCCCTATCTCGTGCCGACGGAGTCGTTTATCGCCTACATGCAGCAGGTGCATATCCGCCGGGTGATCGACGCCGGGATCGATGCGATCTATCTCGAAGAACCCGAATTCTGGGCCAGAGCGGGTTACAGCGAGGCGTTCAAGCGCGAATGGAAGAAGTATTACGGCTTCGACTGGCGTCCCCAGCACGAATCGGCGGAAAACACCTACCTTTCGAACAAGCTGAAATACCACCTCTATTACAACGCGCTGGACAAGGTCTTTACGTTCGCCAAGGAGTACGGGCGGCAGAAGGGGATGGAGGTCCGCTGTTACGTGCCGACTCATTCGCTGGTCAATTATTCGTCGTGGGAGATCGTGAGTCCCGAAGCGAGTCTCGCCTCGCTGTCGTGTGTAGACGGCTATATCGCGCAGGTGTGGACCGGAACCTCGCGCACGCCGACCTGTTTCGACGGCGTGAGCCGGGAGCGCGTCTTCGAGAACGCCTATCTGGAGTACGGCTCCATGGAGTCGATGACCGAACCGACGGGCCGCAAACTCTTCTTCCTGACCGACCCCATTGAGGACTGGCCGCGCGACTGGGCCGATTACAGGATCAACTACCAGGCGACCTTCACCGCGCAGCTGCTCTATCCCCGCATTGCCAATTACGAAGTGATGCCGTGGCCCGACCGCATTTACGAAGGGCTTTTCCTGAATCCCGCGTCAGGCGAGCGGGAGCGCATATCGCGCGACTACTCGACGCAGATGCAGGTGATGATCGACGCGCTGGGGCGCATGCCGGTTTCGGACAACAAAGTCTCCGGTTCGGACGGTATCTGCGTGCTGATGTGCAATTCGCTGATGTTCCAGCGGGGCGTCAGGCACGAAGGGTACGACGACCCGCAGTTTTCGAACTTCTACGGCCAGACTTTCCCGCTCGTGAAGCGCGGCGTGCCCGTGAAAACCATGCATCTGGAGAATACGGCGTATCCCGGGACATGGAAGGATGCGAAGGTCCTCGTGATGTCGTACGCCAATATGAAACCCATGGACCCCAGGGCGCATGAGCATATCGCCGCATGGGTGCGCGGGGGCGGCAAACTGCTTTTCTGCGGCACGGACGCCGATCCTTACCAGCGCGTTCAGGAGTGGTGGAACAGGGACGGAAATGCTTATGCCGCGCCGTCGCAGCACCTGTTCGGACTGCTGGGCATGCCGCTCGACGCGCCGGCAGGCGAGTATGCGTGCGGGAAGGGCTTCGTGACCGTGATCCGCCGCGATCCGAAGGATTTCGTGCTGACGGCAGGCGGCGATGCGGAGTACCTTGCCGCCGTGCGCGGGCTTTACGGCAAGGGAAAGCACGCCGGGACGCTCGAATTCAAAAACCATTTCTACCTCGAACGGGGACCTTACGAGATCGTGGCCGTCGTCGATGAAAATGCGGATACGGAGCCTTTCGTGCTGGAGGGAAAATTCATCGACCTGTTCGATCCGGCGCTTCCGGTGCTGACGCGCCGTGCGGTGCTGCCCGGTACGCAGGCGCTGCTTTACAATCTGGGCAAGGTCGCCGATCCCGATCGGCCGCAGGTATTGGCGTGCGCCGCCTGCGTCGAGACGGAGCAGGCGGCGCGGAACCGTTACTCGTTCATGGTCAAAGGCCCTGCGCAGACGACCAACGTGATGCGGGTCCTGCTGCCCCGGAAGCCGCTTTCGGCGGATGTGACCCGAAGCGACGGAACACCCGTGGCCGATCCCGGTTTCGAGTGGGACGAGGAGTCGCGCACCTGCCTGCTGCGGTTCGAGAATGCGCCCGAGGGGGTGAACGTCTCGCTCGGATTCTGAGGCGGAATACCTTTATGTCAAAATAAAATCAATAACAGAGGTCTGCCGGGCGGGGGATGCTTTGCCCGGCAGCTCTGCTAAAACCATATTTGAATGATGAAACGATCGAGTCTGATTTTAATTCTCCTGTCGTTGTGCTGCATCGTGCAGGGCAGGGAGTACCATGTTTCCGTCAAGGGCGACGACAGCAATGCGGGAACGGCGGAAGCTCCGTTCCGGACGATAAACCGCGCCGTGTATTACGCATGGCCGGGGGATGTGATTACGGTGCATGCCGGCACCTACCGCGAATGGGTGGACCCGCTTCGCGGAGGTACGGACGACGATAACCGGATCGTTTACCGGGCCGCACCGGGAGAGAAAGTCGAGATCAAAGGCTCGGAGGTCGTCACGGGCTGGACGAAAACCGAGGACGGCATCTGGAAAGTAGTGATTCCGAATACGTTCTTCGGCGATTACAATCCTTACAAGGAGCTGCTGGGCGGCGACTGGTTCAACGATCACGGACGTATTCACCACATCGGCGAGGTCTTTCTCAACGGGAAGTCCCTCTATGAAAAGCTCTCGCACGAAGAGATCGTGCATCCCCGGGCGGATAACGGTATTCTCGACCCCGAAGGTTCGACTTATGTGTGGCGCTGCGAAGTCGATGACCGCAATACGACCGTCTGGGCCAATTTCCATAAATTCAATCCCAATAAGGAGCTGGTGGAGATAACGACGCGGCATACCTGTTTCTATCCTTCGAGGCCGGGGGTGGACTATCTCACGGTCAGCGGCTTTGAGTTCAGCCAGGCCGCCACGCAGTGGGGCGCTCCGACCGCCGAACAGATCGGCATGGTCGCGACGCACTGGAACAAGGGGTGGATTATCGAAAACAACATCGTCCACGATTCGAAATGCGCGGGGATCACGCTGGGCAAAGAGCGTTCTTCGGGACACAACACCTGGCTGTCCGATTTGTCGCTGGACGGATCGCTGCACTACATCGAAGTGATATTCAATGCGCTGCGCTGCGGCTGGAGCCGGGAGAATATCGGCTCGCATCTGGTCCGCAACAATACGATCTATAATTGCGAGCAGGCCGGCATCTGCGGAAGCATGGGGGCGGCGTTCAGTGTCATCGAACACAATCATATCTACAACATCTATGTCAAGGGACAGTACGACGGCGCAGAAATCGGCGGCATTAAATTCCACGGCGCCATCGACACGCAGATCAGGCACAACCGGATTCACAACACATGGAGGTCCGTATGGCTCGACTGGATGACGCAGGGAACGCGGGTTTCGAAGAACCTGTTCTACGACAATGTCGGCGAGGATATTTTTATGGAGGTGAATCACGGCCCTTATCTGATCGACAACAATATATTCGGATCGTATGTCGGAGTCCTCGATATTTCGCAGGGCGGCGCTTACGTCCACAACCTGCTGGTCGGGCGGCTGCTCGTGGCCAATGACCGGGGCCGCTATACGCCTTACCACCTGCCCCATTCGACCGAGGTGGCCGGTTTGTCGATCGTTCCGGGCGGCGACGACCGGTATTACAACAACCTCTTCCTGCACGGAAAGCACAAGAAAACGGAAGAGAATTACCGGTACGGCCTTTCCGAATATAACGACGCTGCGTATCCGATGTTCGTCAGCGGCAATGTCTATTACATGCACAACAAGCCTTACGACAAGGAGGAAAACAACCGTGTTTTGCCGGATTTCGATCCCGATGCCGTTATCGAGGATGAGGGCGACTGCGTCTATCTTTCGTTCTCGGTCGAAGGGCTGGACGATTTCCGGATTCAGCTGATAACCACCGAACTGCTCGGAAAAGCCAAACTGTCGAAACAGGCTTACGAGCAGCCCGACGGAACGCCCATTGTTTTCGACAGCGATTATTTCGGCAATAAACGCACGGATAATCCCGCGCCGGGGCCTTTCAGCGAGATCAGGGAGGGCCGGCAGCGAATCCGGGTCTGGTAAGGCGCATGCGGGCCGGATGCAGGACGTGCCGTTATTCCGGCGACGGTCTGCATGCAGCTTGCAACCTGTCGGGCTTCGGTCGGCAGGCGGAAAAACAGACATCCCCGGCAATGCAGTTGCCGGGGATGTCTGTTTTCGTATTTCGGGCCTTTATTCGTTCTGGCCTTTGGGGATCAGCGTCGTGTCGGCCTGGCGGGGCTTGTCGCCGACGTCCACGAGGTTCTCCTCCGTGACTCCGAGCGAACGATAGTAGGTGTTCAGTTCGGCGATGACCTCCTTGCGTCCGGCATAGGTCGCCAGGTAGTAGATGTCGCCCAGCTGGTCGAGTTTCTCGTCGAGGATCGGCGATACCATGTCGCCCTGCGTTCCCTCGAAGCGGAGGTAGTACTCGATGTATTCGATCAGCGTTTTGGCATACTCGCGCAGCAGGGCGTCTCCCTTTGCGGCGGCGTCTTCGACGCCCATCGCCGATGCGGCGTAATAGGCTTCGAGGAAAGGATAGGTATTGGTGTCGGTGAAGCGGATCTGCCACGTAGGCATCCTTTCGAGTCCGAGGTCGAGCAGCTCGACCGCCTCCTGCGCCCGATCCTGCCGCAGCAGCTCCTTGGCGACCCGTGCGAAGGAGTCGCGTGCATGCGATGCGCTCAGGTTATACTGGATGAAATAATCGGCGTAAACCCTCGGGTCGGAGAGGTTGCCGTATTTGAAGGTGTCGCGCAGCAGCGGCGCCGCATAATCGGCGTCCACGCGCCCGATCTCCCACGGATTCTGCACCGGGGTGAGGATCGGCACGAAACGGTAGGCGTAGCCGTCGAACTGGAGGTAATCCATCAGTCCGAAATCCTGCAGGATGTAGACCTGCGTCATGTAGATAGGCCGTTTCCAGTCGAAGTTGGCCAGCATGTCGAGGATCATCAGCTGGTTCTTGTCGATCGAATTCTTGCGCAGGTTGATGTAAACCGTGTCCACCATCTTGTCGCGGTCTTTTTCGGCGACGATGCCCGATGCGATGGCGTTCTCCTTGTTCACCGGCAGCGCGATGCGCTTGGTCGGGATGTAGTCCACCATCGAACCGTCGGCCATCTTGATCTTGGAATCCGGATGGTCGGTGCGGACGAAGTCCATCACCTCCTTGATATCCACGATGCGGTTTACGCGGTCGTAGACCGGCACCCAGTCGTTTACGAAGGTGTATTTGCTCTTCGGCAGCGAGAAGGGCACGCCCGGCGCGTCGTTGGCCTTGGTCTTCATCTCGTCGATGTACCATTCGCCGCCCAGGTAGGAGGTGTTCATGATGCGCACGTCGGGACGTACGCCGTAAACCTCCTGGTTGTTCCACAGCGGGAAGGTGTCGTTGTCGCCGTAATTGAGGATGATCGAGTTGGGCAGCGTGGACATCAGGTAATTCCAGCCGATGTCGCGCGCCATGTAACGGTGCGAACGATCGTGGTCGTCCCAGTTCTGCGCCGCGAGAATCGTCGGGACGCCCATGCAGACCACCGTCGCGGCGACGGCCGCGGTGACGTTTTTGCGCTTGGTGAGCCATGCGACAAGGTCGCGGATCGCCAGCACGCCGAAGCCGATCCAGATCGAGAACGCATAGAACGAACCCGCGTAGACGTAGTCGCGTTCGCGCGGCTCGCCGGGCGAGGTGTTGAAATAGAACACCAGTGCGATGCCCGTCATGATGAAGAGCCACAGGACGATCGAGAAGTTGCGCTCGTCGCGGTTCAGCTGGTAGATCAGTCC
>CAKVKI010000063.1 GCA_934754975.1 uncultured Alistipes sp.
GGTAACTAATTCTTTTATCTTTGATATGTTTTACACATCTTTCTGTTTATTTTCTGTTTGCACACGGTATGCGTAGTGATACGTGTACGACCCGAGACCCGCCCCTTTTTTCTGTTAAAATTTCAAAACACCACATATATTATTCCGGCGGCTACAGGATCAGCCGCTGCAATTTTCTTGCAATGGTCACCTTCACCTTGTTGAATCCGGCCAGCCGCTGGATCACCTCGTTCTGCTGCTCCTCGGTCAGGCTCTCGTCGGCAAGTTTGGCCTGCCACTCCTTGATATAACCTTCGATCACCTTCGACTTGTAGAGCGTCACGGCTTTCGGCACGCCCACGGCCAGCATCTCGGCATCGGTGTCGATATGAATCTCCTTGCGGCGCCACAACTCGCTGGGAACGTAATTGTCGTCCGACGTGAGGATATCCACCGACACGTTGCACACCTCGGGATCGGGATGGTTCAGGAAGAAATGCGCCGGGACCTCCTTCCCGGCGCCGAGCAGTTTCCACTGCTCCCGGTAGGTCGCCAGAATCTTGTCGTAAAGCGGATTGCGGAACGAAAGGCCGTCGTTGTCCAGCTCCATGAAGATCACCTCGGCGACGTTGCACGCCACCATCGTACGCCCCTCCTTGAAGTCGAACGAGCAGTGGCCGTACTTCAGCAGGTATTTCACCAGTTCGCGTTCGAGCGCCTCGACGCTGCTTCCGGCGCGGACCTGCTTCACGTACTCCACCTCCGGCTCCCGCACTTCGGCGCGTCGCTGGGCTGTCTGGCGACGGACGAATTCGTCCGTCTCGCGGTCGCCCGTGGTGGACATGCGCTTGCGGGCCACCTCCGAGATGAGGATATTCTCGTCGATGTCCATGATGCGGGCGCACTCCTTGATATAGACCGACCGCTGGATCGGGTCGGGGATCTGGGCGATCGACTGCACCATGTCGCCGATAAGGGCCGCCTTTTTGATCGGGTCGCCCTCGGCGTCCTGCAGCAGCAGTCTGGCTTTAAAGGCAAGGAAGTCCTGTTCGTTGGCGCGGATATACTCCTGTAGTTCGGCGGCCGTATGCGCGCGGGCGAAGGAGTCGGGGTCTTCGGGTTCGGGCAGCAGCACCACGCGCACGTTCATGCCCTCCTTGAGGATCATGTCGATACCGCGCAGCGAAGCGTGGATACCCGCCGAGTCGCCGTCGTAAATGACGGTGATATTTTTCGTAAAGCGGTTCAGCAGGCGTATCTGATCGGTCGTAAGCGAAGTGCCGGACGAGGCGACGACGTTTTCGACGCCCGCCTGGTGCATCGAAATCACGTCGGTATAACCTTCGACCATAATGGCGAAGTCGAGCTGCTGGATCGCCTTCTTGGCGAAATAAAGCCCGTAAAGCTCCCGTTTTTTGCTGTATATCTCGCTCTCGGGCGAATTCTGGTACTTGGCGACCGTCTTTTCGGTGCGCAGCGTACGGCCGCCGAAAGCGACGATACGGCCCGAAATATTGTGGACCGGGAAGATCACGCGGTCGCGGAAACGGTCGCGGAGCGATCCGTCGCCCTCGCGTTCGAGCGAAAGTCCCGTCGAAACCAGAAATTCCTTCTTATACCCCGCCGCCAGCGCGTCTTTCGACATCCGGTCGCCGCGGGCCGGGCAAAAGCCGAGTCCGAACTTTTTGATCGTGGCGTCGGTCATCCCGCGCTTCTGGCGGAAGTAGGTCATGCCCACGCTCATCCCCTCGGTTTCGTGGTGGAGGTAATTGGCGAAGTAATCCGCCGCCCAGCCGTTGAGCGCGAACATGCTTTCGCGGTCGTCGTTGCGGCGCACCTCCTCGTCGGTCATCTCCTTCTCCTTGACCTCGATGCCGTAGCGCTTGGCCACCATCTTCAGGGCTTCGGGATAGGTGATGTTCTCGTGTTCCATCAGGAAGGTGACGGCGTTGCCGCCCTTGCCGCAGCCGAAGCATTTATAGACGCCTTTCGAAGGCGAGACGACGAACGAGGGGGTCTTTTCGTTATGGAACGGACAGCAGGCCTGATAGTTCACACCTTTGCGCTTGAGCGTAACGTATTCGCCGACGATATCTACGATATTGGCGGCGGCATAAATGCGGTCTACTGTTTCCCTGTCGATCATACCTGCAAAGGTAGGAAAAAATCAAATGTTCCGGGTTGTCCCGCCGAAAAAAAGAGGGGACGAATTTCCCGTCCCCTCCTTAAGATCGCCGTAAACGCTTACAGAATCAGTCCTGTTACCGTAAAACCGGAAGCATTGCCCGACCGGGTGACGCCGAGCGTCGTCAGTGCGGAACCGGTCACATTGAGCGACGTCAGCGCCGTATTGTTCGTTACGGTCACATGAAGCAGTCCCACGCAATTCTGCAGGCTGACGGTCTTGATGTTCGGATTGCCGGTGCAGGTGAACGACAACCAGCCCGAAAGCGCCACGCCGTTCGAAACCAGATTCTGAACCGTAGCTGCCGCAGGAATCGTCAATGTTTTGGTCACGGCATTGACACTCTCGACCCCATTGACCAGATTGAGCGACACCAACGCTTTCAGACCGCTGATATCGAGTGTCACGAGCGGATTGCCATAACATTTCACGCTCGTCAGCAGGATGTTTTTGGACAGGTCGAGCGACGAAAGCTGGTTCGAAGCCAGATTAAGAGACAGCAATGCCGTATTGGCTGCAAGATTCAGCCCGGAGAGTTGGTTTCCCGAAAGGTCGAGGTTCGTCAGCAGCGTAAGCTTGCCCAAATCGGCAGAAACGAGGTTGTTGTTGGCGGCCTTCAGCGTCACCAGTGCCGGGAACCGGTCGAGACCGACCAGCGAAGCGATATTCTTGCCCGACACGTCGAGCGAAGTCGCCGTAAGGCCCGCCGAAGTAATGGACACCTTACCGGAAACCGCATCGAGGATGGAGACGATCCCGAGGTCCTGAAGCGCATTGCGCAGGTTGCCGTCGGGTATCGTGGTTACGATCGAAAGATTGTCGATGGTCAGCGCCGGAGCGGCATATACTTTATTGGCCGCATAGGAAGCGCCGGAGTTTTTGGCCGATTTGCTGACCTGCCCCTTGTCGGTTACGAACGTAAAGGTATAACCCTTCGTGTAATCGAGGGCCGGCACGGCGATATAGAAGGTTTTGGGTGCGGCGGTCAGCTCGACGCCCGCACCGAGATCGAGCGTGGTGGTCTTGCCCGCACCGGTATAGGAGACCGCTGGCGTCGCACCGCTCATATCGACGACCATCGCTCCGGAGACCGTTTCGTTGTTGTTGCCCTTGAATTCGATCTGCTGCAGATTGACCGTTCCGCTCAGCGCCGAACCTTTGGAGAGGGTCAGTTTTACGACCGAAAACAGGTTCCTGAACTGCAAGTTGAGCGCGCCGTAATCCCCCGCATATTTCGCAAACAGGGGGATGCCCTTATAACCCGCCGCAACATAATTCTGGACAGCGGGAAAAGTCGTCGTGACGGCCTGCCCCGTAACGGATACGGACGAAGCATAAGGATAATAGGCGACACAGGTCACGGCGCCGCTGAGGGCCGTGTTGAGCGTGCCGGTATACCGCACGCGCGTTCCGTCGGAGGAGAGAGAGCCGTCCTCCTGCATAAAATGCAGGTTGCTGTTATCCGGGCCGAAGCTCAGGCCCACTTCATCGCCGGCATGCCAGACCGACTTGGCGCCGTCGTATCCGCCGCGCGATACGGCGTCCGTTTCGGTTTCCTGCGTTCCCGCATCGAAATTCAGTACGAGGCGGTCGTCGCCGCCTTCCGGCAAAACCGCATTGTCCTTGGAGCAGGCGGCCAGCGCGGCTGCCGCTGCGAAACAGAAAATAATTCTTTTCATAATAAGTTGTTTGCCGATTGTTTCAGGACCAATAATCCCCCGATTCGTTTACTTCTTCAGGATTGTCGATCGCTGCGGATGCCGCGAATCCCCGTTCGACCGTAGTTTGTACGATCGCCACAATTGGTGGCTGATACTCTTTTTTCATGGTTTGTGCTTGGTTAAAAAATGACTTGTACGCAATGGCTGCCATGTGTGGGATAACAATTTTCAGCTTCCCGAATCCGTTATTACACACATGGCGGAATGAAACCAGCAACTAACCTGCCATTAGGAATAAATTATTTTATAACTTTGTCACATGGATTTCAAACTCGTATCGGATTACGCCCCGATGGGCGACCAGCCGGAAGCGATCGAACAGCTTGTCGGCTCGATTCGTCACGGCTCCAAACATAACACCCTGCTGGGTGTCACCGGTTCGGGAAAAACCTTCACCGTGGCCAACGTCGTCGCACAGCTGAACCGTCCGACGCTGGTCCTGAGCCATAACAAGACCCTCGCGGCGCAGCTTTACGGCGAATTCAAGAACTTCTTTCCCGAAAACGCCGTGGAGTATTTCGTATCCTATTACGATTACTACCAGCCGGAGGCTTACCTGCCTTCGACCGATACGTTTATCGAAAAAGACCTTTCGATCAATGCCGAAATCGAGAAACTGCGTCTGCGTACCGTGTCCACGCTGCTGTCGGGACGCCGCGACGTGATCGTCGTGTCGAGCGTGTCGTGTCTCTACGGTGCAGGCAATCCGGCGGATTTCCACGCCACGGCGATCGACATCAGGGTCGGACAGATCGTCAGCTACAAACACTTCCTGTACAAACTGGTCGAAGCGCTCTACACCCGCACCGAGCGGGAGATGGAGCCTGCGACGTTCCGCGTGAACGGCGACACGGTGGATATCATGGCGGCATTCGGCGAATTCGGCAGCCAGTGTTTCCGCGTGATGTTCTACGACAACGAGATCGAGGCCATCCAGACCATCGACCCCGTGACGGGACAGCGCATCCATTCGCTCGACAACCTGACGCTTTATCCCACGAGTCTTTTCGTAACCACGAAGGAGCGTATCAACGGCGCCGTACAGCAGATATACCTCGACCTGGGCAGGCAGATCGAATTCTTCGAGCGGGCAGGGCGGCCGACGGAGGCCCAGCGCATCAAACAGCGCGTCGAATACGACATCGAGATGATCAAGGAACTGGGCTACTGCCCCGGCATCGAGAATTACTCGCGTTACTTCGACGGCCGCAGCGAGGGCACGCGCCCGTTCTGCCTGATCGACTATTTCCCGAAAGATTACATGCTGGTCGTGGACGAGAGCCATGTGACCATCCCGCAGGTACACGCCATGTTCGGCGGCGACCGCGCGCGCAAGGAGAACCTCGTAGAGTACGGATTCCGGCTCCCGGCGGCCAAGGACAACCGTCCGGTGACCTTCGCCGAGTTCGAACAACTGCAGGGCACGTCGATCTACGTGAGCGCGACGCCGGCGGATTACGAACTGATGAAGAGCGAAGGCGTGATCGTCGAGCAGCTGATCCGCCCCACGGGACTGGTCGATCCGCCGCTCGAAGTGCGCGTAACGGTGAACCAGATCGACGACCTGCTCGAAGAGATCGACAAGCGGGTGAAGAACGACGACAAGGTGCTCGTGACGACCATCACCAAACGGATGGCCGAAGAGCTGTCCAAATATTTCGACCGCGTGGGGGTGCGCAACCGCTACATTCACTCGGACGTGGATACGCTGGAGCGCATTCAGATTCTGGAGGACCTGCGGGCCGGCATGTTCGACGTGCTGGTAGGCGTGAACCTGCTGCGCGAAGGGCTGGACCTGCCCGAAGTGGCGCTGGTGGCGATCCTCGACGCCGACAAGGAGGGATTCCTGCGCAACGTGCGGTCGCTGACGCAGATCGCAGGGCGCGCCGCGCGTCATTCGCAGGGCAACGTGATCCTCTACGCCGACACCTGCACCGACTCGATGCGCTACGCCATCGAGCAGAGCAACCGCCGCCGCGAGAAACAGGTGCAATACAATATGGAACACGGCATGCTGCCGCGCCGCGCGCAGAGGAGCGGCTCGGGACAGAGTACGCTGCTGACCACGCGGACCGACGTGCCGGAGATAGCAGCGGTCTACCCCATCGCCGAAGATCATTACATGGCGGCGGCGGACGTGCAGAAAACTTATGCCGCGAGCGAAAACCTCGATGCGCTGATCGTCAAGGCGCGCGAAGACATGGAGCGTGCGGCCAAATCGCTCGACTTCCTCGCCGCGGCGAAATTCCGCGACCGGATGTACGAACTGCAAAAACTCAAGGAAGAGACCGGCAATGGAAATTCCCGCAAAACAACACGCCATGAAACGCTGTAAAATCACCATTCTCAAAACGACGCTCCACGAGGACCTTGCCCGCGAATATGCCGGACCGGGGTTTACGAAGTGCCCCATGATGCGCGAAGGGCAGGTATTTTACGCCGATTATGCAAAGCCCGCAGGATTCTGCGACGAGGCGTGGAAAGCCGTATACCAATACGTATTCGCCCTCTCCCACGGCGCCGGGCGGTTCTATTACGGGGACTGGATCACCAAAGAGGGAGTCGCCGTCTGTTCGTGCAACGACGGACTGCGCCCGGTAATCATGAAGATCGAACGGACGGACGAGGAATCGACGCCCGATTACGAGCCGGTGCGGTAACCGGAGTGCGGAACGGCGGCAAAACAACAGCAAGAACCGGCAGCCACAGAACGGCGGGACAGCGCACAACGGAATCACTGCAACGGCAAATCGCAGAGTCGGCTATAATAGAGTAAAGACCGGGGTGTATCGGGCAGGCCGTCAGACCTCCGCATGGCGGAAAGTGAAGTACTTGGCAGCCAGGTAGCTGTAGATCATCGTGACGAAAGTCGCCAGCATCTGCGACGGCGTAGCCCACAGGCCGCAGAACTCCACGAAAAATTTCAACCCGATATAATTCACGACCACCGAGCCGCCGATCGACAGCAGGTAACGGAACAACTGCGTTGTGGTCCGAAGCGGCGAGTGACGGAAAGTCACATAGCGGTTCAGCCAGAACCCGGTGAAGAACGTAAAGGGAAAGATTATCAGCATCGTCGCGACATATGCAGAGATGGCCACGAAACCGAGGTCCAGCAACTCTTTGTCGAGGACGAAATTATAAACCAGAAAGTAGCACACCCAGCTGAACACCACGTTCGCACCGCCGCAAACGATATAACGGAACGTCTGCCGCGGCAGGATCGCCGCGACGGGCTTGCGGTAGAACCAGTCGATGAAACGGATTATCAGTTCGGAAATACGCATCAACGGGCGGTATAGGTCCAAAGGCCCGGGAAGCGGTCGCTGTAATTACGGATAAAGAGCGTACACGCCTCCGCATCGGCCGATTCGAACGGAGAAACCATGAATTTCTCCCCGAAACGGTAGATTCCGCAGCGCATCGAAGCATCCTTCTTCGCCGCATCGTCGGCGGCGCGCGCCGCATTTTCCGGCGTACTGAATACCCCCAGCACGACATAACGGCGGCCTGAAACCAGCGACGCGGGAACATCGGCCGTCCCAGCCGGAGGGGTTTCGGGCCGGTTCGCAGGTGCAATATCCTTTTGTCCCGCAGAAGCGGTTCCGGACTGTCCGACCGTCTGACCGGCAGGAACCACAGCGGTCCCGGCGGTATTCGCACCGGATGCCGAAGATGCGGTTCCGGATACCGTTTCGGTATTCGCACCGGACACAGATGCGGCCTGTTCAGCCGCCGCGCCGGAATTTGCGGCGGACACAGGAACCTCCGCCCCGACCAGGCTGTCGGCCGTTACCGCAGTCTCACCCGCAGCCGGTCCCGAAACATCGGTTATCTCCGTAATCTCCTTCTCTGCTCCGCCATAGAGCTTCAGGAATTCATTGCCGCCGAAACCGGCGGCGATCAGGATCGCCGTGATGCCGATCCACAATGCCCAGTCGAACTTGCGGACGGGTTTGATCCGCACCGGCTCATGGCCCTGCGGATTGAGTTGTTTGTCGAACGCCGCATCCGGCGTGAAATTCTTGAATTTGAGTACCCCGACGCCTTCGAGCGTCAACACGTCGTTTGCGAGCGTACGGGCCAGCCAGCGGTCGTAGATATCCTGCGCTTCGGCGGCATCGCACTGCACTGCACGGGCGATTTCGGCGACCAGCGACACGCCCCGCTCCTGCGAGGCAAACGACACGGCCCGGCTCGGCGGCAGCACGCTCCGCCGCGAAATGCGCCGCGCGCCGCGGCGTTCCGTATAGAGCGATCCCACACCCGGCAGGAACACCTCTCCGCCCCCGGCAAGCAGATTGCCGACAAGACGGTTGATCTCGTTTACCATCGGATAATTACTCATTTTTTCTTCTTTTTGGCTGTGGCAGCCGGGGATTTCAGCACTACGGGAACCACTTCAGGCTGCGTCGCGCCCCGGTAAATCATATAGATACCCAGCAGGATGAAAGGAATACTCAGCCACTGTCCCATGTCGAGCGCCCATCCCTGCTCGAACGCCTCCTGCTCGGTTTTGATGAACTCGATGAAGAAGCGCGTCAGGAAAATGCCGATCAGTCCGATACCGAACAGGATACCCGGACGGCGGCGGGCCAGATCTTTCGCATAATAGAGCCAGCAGAGGATACCGAACGTCGCCAGATAGCAGAGAGCTTCGTAAATCTGGGTCGGATGCACCGCCGCCGGGGCGAACTCGTTTACCCATTTGGCCGAACGGACGAACTCGAAGCCCCACGGCAGGGTCGTCGCCATGCCGAAAATCTCCGAGTTGAAAAGGTTGCCCAGACGCACGACGGCGCCGCCGATACCCACGGCGATCATAATGCGGTCCAGCGACCAGATATAAGGCAGTTTGTTCTTACGCGAGAAGAGCCAGAGTCCGATCAGCAGGCCGACGGCGGCGCCGTGGCTGGCCATGCCGCCGTCGCGGAAACCCGTGATGATGGTCCACGGCTTGCTCAGGTACTCCATCGGGTCGTAAAACAGGCAGTGTCCCAGGCGCGCGCCGATGATCGTCGCCAGCGTACCATATATAAAAATAGATTCGGAGACCTTCGACGGAAGACCCTCGCGTTTGCAGAAATTATCGAAAAATTTGGCGCCGATCAGGATTGCCAGCGCCCACATCAGGCCGTAATAACGGATGTCGAGCGATCCGATGGAAAAGAACACCGGGTTGAAATCCCAGACGATGCTTAGCGGTTGTGTCATATTACTTAAAGTGGGTTCTAAGGATTTCTGCCGTTATTTGAGATCCTGCAGATTAACTTTTTTGAGCGTGAACGAGAAAGTACTCCCCGCGCCCAGTTCGCTGCGGACGGTGATACGTTCGCCGTGCGCTTCGACGATATGCTTCACGATCGCCAGGCCGAGACCCGTACCGCCCTGTTCGCGCGAGCGGCCCTTGTCCGTACGGTAGAAACGCTCGAAAACACGCGGCAGGTCCTCCTTGCTGATGCCCGAGCCGTTGTCCTCGACTTCGATCAGTATCTTGTCGAGCATATCGCGGAAACGAACGCGTGTCTGTCCCCCCTCCTTACCGTAACGGATCGAGTTGATAATCAGGTTTACGATCACCTGACCGATATAATGTTTGTCGGCCAGCACCCAGAAAGGCGACGGAAGGTTTTCGGCCCCTTTGACCGAAATCCTGATCTCTTTCCTGTCGGCTTCCATTTCGGCCTGTTCGGCGATTTCCTTCGTCAGCGCCACGATATCGAACCGTTCCATGTTCAGGCGGTTCATATTACTTTCGAGTTTGGAGATCGTATCGAGGTCGTTCACGATGTTGATCAGGCGGTCGATGCTCTTTTCGGCCCGTTCGAGGTATTTGTGGTTGATCAGTTCGTCCTCCAGTCCGCCGTCCAACAGCGTCGAGATATACCCCTGAATATTGAAAATCGGGGTTTTCAGCTCATGCGCCACATTGCCCAGGTACTGCTTGCGGAACTGTTCGGTCTCCTTCAGGCGGGCGATCTCCTTGTCGTTGGTGTCGGCCCACGCCGTAAGTTCTTCGCCGATATTCTCGACGTGCTTGTCTTTCAGTTCGGAGAAAATCTCATTGGTGTGTACATCGCGCGAAAGCACGATCGAATAGATCGGCTTGAGTTTGTAGGCCACGTACTTGCGGATGATGAACAGCGCCACGAGAGCCATGACGACGAAAACGCCGGCCGCGACGCAGAGCGTCATCCACCAGACCACATCGAGCAGGATCATCGTCACGGCGAGGATCACCGCTGCGAGGAGTGCGACCAGAAGCGACGCCCCCTCCTTTGTTTTAATGTACACCATAGCTACTTCGTATATTGTTGCATAAGACGGGCGATGTATTTGCCCACGATATCGAATTCGAGGTTTACGACCGAGCCGACCTCGATACGGCAGAAATTCGTATGCTCGAACGTATAGGGAATGATCGCCACGCGGAACCCGGATTCCTTCGAATCGCAGACCGTCAGGCTCACGCCGTTCACCGTTACCGAACCCTTCTCCACGGTGCAGAGACCGCCGCCCTGCGGTTCGTACCCGAAAGTGAAGTACCAACTGCCGTCGGCGTCCTCCTTCGCGGTGCAGACGGCTGTCTGATCGACGTGGCCCTGCACGATGTGGCCGTCGAGCAGCGCATCGGGTTTCATCGAGCGTTCGAGGTTCACCAGGTCGCCCGTTTTCAGCAGCCCGAGGTTGCTTTTGTCGAGCGTCTCCTTCATCGCGGTAACGGTATATGTATCGCCGCAGATGTCCACAACTGTCAAACATACGCCGTTATGTGCTATGCTCTGATCGATTTTCAGCTCCTTGCAGAAGTCCGCGCGAAGCGTAAAATCCTTGTTCTGACGGTCGGTGCGGATCTCCACGACCTCCCCCATGCGTTCCACGATACCTGAAAACATACTTATCAACTGTTAATTATCAACTTGCCTTTTACTTTGTAGACCGACTTTATATCACTGACGTTCAGGATTATGTCGTCATAATTCTCCTTATCGCCGGCCACCAGGCGGAGTTTTTCTTCTCCGTCGGCCAACCGAACTATCCGCAAAGTTACAATTTTTCGGCTGACAATCACATATTCGCTCCCCGGAATAATTGCATCCGGGTCCACGGCTTTCAGAAGCACCACCGCCCCCGGCGGCAGCGCGGGTCCCATGGCGCGCCCCATGTAGCACATCGCCAGGTCGCACTGTCCGGCCTGCGGCACCATCAGGCTGCTTTCGGCTTCGAGGTGTCCGACATGGGCGATGGCCTGTTCGACATCCACATTATAAAAAGGTATCTGCACGCCGCGCAGCTTCTCGTCGGAGAACATCTGTCCTTCGCCCGTCAGCAGCCAGAGCTTGTCCACCTGGGGAAATTTCGAAACGATTCGTTCGGCTACGTCGAGCGATATGCCGTTGTTGCCACGTTTGATCTGGTAAAGGTTTTCCCCGCGGGCCAACCCGATATAACGTGCAAAATAGTTGGTCGACATGTTCGCCCACTTGATTACGGCCTCGATTCTTTGCCAATTATTCTGCTTTTCTCGCATTTTTCTAGCAATAATTAAAAAAAATTTGCATCTTTGCACTCCCGGTCCCGTAGTTCAATGGATAGAATATAAGATTCCGGTTCTTACGATATGGGTTCGAT
>CAKVKI010000064.1 GCA_934754975.1 uncultured Alistipes sp.
ATTCAGAAGATGAAACGGATAACGATACAGGGGATAGCGGGTTGTTTCCACGAAACGGCGGCGCACGGAAGTTTCCCCGGCGAGGAGGTCGAGGTGCTGCCCTGCGTCAGCTTCGACGAGCAGTTCGCCCGCATGGCAGCCGACGCGGAGCTGCTGGGGGTAGCGGCCATCGAGAACACCATCGCCGGAAGCCTGCTGCCCAACCACGAACTGCTGCGGCGCAGCACGCTGACGGTCATCGGCGAATACAAGCTGCGCATCTCGCACGTGCTGGCGGCGCTTCCGGGGCAGCAAATCGCCGACATCCGCGAGGTACACTCGCATCCGATCGCCCTGATGCAGTGCGGCGAGTACCTCAAAGCCCGGCCCGCGATGAAAGTCGTCGAGCGCGACGACACGGCGGGAAGCGCCCGCGAAATCGCCAGCCAGCGGCTCGCCGGCACGGCGGCTATCTGCGGCGCCGAAGCCGCGGAACTCTACGGACTCGAAATCCTCGAACGCGGCATCGAGACCAACAAGCACAACTTCACCCGTTTCCTGGTACTGGCCGACCGCAGCCGCGCGGCGGAGTTCACCGATCCGGCCCGTACCGACAAAGCGTCCCTGGTATTCACACTGCCCCACGCGCAGGGAAGTCTCTCTAAAGTACTGACGCTGTTATCCTTCTACGGAATCAACCTTACGAAAATACAGTCGCTGCCCATTATCGGCCGTGAATGGGAATACCGCTTTTACGTGGACGTGACCTTCGACGACCCGGTGCGGTACCGGCAGGCGGTCGATGCGGCCCGGCCGCTGACCAGCGATTTCCGGATTCTGGGCGAATACGCCGAATATCCCAATCCCGAAATCTGAGCAGGAGGAGTACAGGACCCGATTTCCGCTTGTGCCGGGCGGGGTCAGACCTGCAGACGCGGCTATAAGCCGCGAATAGCGCAACCCGAAGCAATATGACGAACAAAATTATAAAAGAGAAATTATGAAAGATTTACAACCCATCAATTTCCCGGGACTCGATCCCCGGCGGCCGCTGGTCATCGCGGGACCGTGCAGCGCCGAGACCGAAGAACAGGTAATCGAGACCGCCCGCGAACTGGCCGCCGAAGGGGTGCGCATTTTCCGCGCCGGACTGTGGAAGCCCCGCACCAAGCCCGGAGGATTCGAGGGCGTAGGCGCCGAAGGCGTGGCATGGCTCCGGCGCGTGAAGCGCGAAACGGGCATGTACACCGCCACCGAAGTCGCCACGCGCAAGCACGTCACGACGGCGCTGGAAGGCGGCATAGACATGATCTGGATCGGCGCCCGCACCACGGCCAATCCCTTCGCCATGCAGGAGATTGCCGACGCACTGCGCGGCCACGATATTCCGGTGCTGGTGAAAAACCCCGTAAGCCCGGACCTCGAACTGTGGGTCGGCGGCGTGGAGCGCATCTACAACGCCGGTATCCGCCGTCTGGGGGTCATTCACCGCGGCTTCACGTCGATCGACAAGAGTCTTTACCGCAACCATCCGATGTGGTCGATCCCCATCGAGCTGCACCGCCGCCTGCCGGGCCTACAGATCTTCTGCGACCCCAGCCACATCGGAGGCCGCCGCGAACTGGTCGCGCCGCTTTCGCAGCAGGCCATGGACCTCGGTTTCGACGGCCTGATCGTCGAAGCGCACTGCTCGCCCGACTGCGCGTGGAGCGACAAGGCCCAGCAGGTAACGCCGCAGGGGCTGGCCTACATCTGCCGCAGCCTGGTGATCCGCGAAGCCAACGCCACGACGGAGAGCCTTTCGGAACTGCGCTCGCAGATCGACAAGATAGACGACGAACTGCTCGAACTGCTGGTGCGCCGCATGCGGGTTTCGCGCGATATCGGACAGTACAAGAAAGAACATAACATGCCGATCCTGCAGGCCAAGCGGTACGAAGACCTGCTGGGACGCCGCGCGGAACAGGCCGTGCAGCTGGGAATGGACCGCGAATTCATGCGCTCGGTGCTGCAGGCCATCCACGAAGAGTCGATCCGCCAGCAGATGCAGGTGCTGGGCGAATGACGGGCTGTTACATTTTAGTTAAATATTCGGCGGAGAACATACAATAAAGGGATTGTTACGTACTTTTGACGCGGATACCAATCCGTAACAGTTATGACAAAGTACAAAATCCTGGTGGTGGACGACGAAGAATCCCTCTGCGAGATTCTCCAGTTCAATCTCGAAGTGGAGGGTTACGAAGTCGACGTGGCGTACAGCGCCGAACAGGCTCTCGGCATGCACCCTGAACGTTATTCGCTGATTCTGCTCGACGTCATGATGGGCGAGATGAGCGGATTCAAGATGGCCCGGCAGCTCCGGGCGCAGCCCGAAACGGCCGCCGTGCCGATCATCTTCTGCACAGCCAAAGACACCGAGGACGACACGGTCGCGGGGCTCAACATCGGAGCCGACGACTATATAGCCAAACCTTTCTCCGTGCGCGAAGTGCTGGCCCGCGTGCGCTCCGTACTGCGCCGCACCGCACCGCAGTCGGACGAGAACAGGGCGATCGCGTTCGAAGGGCTGCACATGGACCTCGTCCGCAAAATCTGCACTGTGGACGGAGCGCCGCTGGCCCTGACCAAAAAGGAGTTCGAGATACTCGCCCTGCTGCTTTCGAGCCGCGGCAGAATCTTCTCGCGCGAGGAGATACTGCATCAGGTATGGAGCGACGAGGTGATCGTGCTGGACCGGACCATCGACGTCAATATCACGCGGCTGCGCCGCAAAATCGGCGTCTACGGAGACCATATCGTAACACGCCTGGGCTATGGGTACGGATTTGAGGAGTAGCCTCTCCTACCACCGGCGGCTGTTCCTGCTGCTGCTCGCGTTTTCGTGGACGCTGGTCGCCTGTTTTATCATCTTCCAATACGGCCGCGAAAAGCACTTCAAGGCCGAACGGCTCGACGCCCGGCTCCAGCTCTTCAACCTGCGGATGCTCGACGCCCTCGCCGACGGCGTCCTGCCGGCGGACTTCATCGCCGCCCGCGACGAACCGTTCGGCGACCTGCGCGTGACGGTGATCGACAAAGCCGGGCGCGTCACTTTCGACAATTCGGCCGGGAGTCTTCCGGAGACCAACCACCTCGACCGCCCCGAAGTCGCCGAAGCCCTGGCACGCGGTACGGGATTCACCATCCGCCGCCACTCGGAAAGTACCGACCTCCACTATTTTTATTCGGCCATGTCCGACCAGGGAACCGTCGTCCGCTCGGCCGTACCCTATTCGATAACGCTCCGCGAGGTGCTGGCCGCAGACCGCGAATTTCTGTGGTTCATGCTGGGCGTCACGCTGCTGATGAGCGTGGCGGCCTATTTCGCGACCCGCCGGCTGGGACACAACATCACGCGGCTGAGGGACTTCGCCCAGCGCGCCGAGCGGGGCGAACGGATCGACGAGCAGGCGGCTTTCCCGCACGACGAACTGGGCGACATTTCGAGCCATATCATCCGGCTGTACGCCCGTCTGCAGCGCACCACGGCCGACCGCGACCGCGAACATGCGCTGGCGCTGCACGAACAGCAGTAGAAAATACGCATCAAGAAACAGCTCACCAACAACATCAACCACGAGCTGAAAACGCCCGTGGCGGCGATTCAGGGTTATCTGGAGACCCTGCTGGCCAATCCGGGACTGGGGGAGGAGAAGCGTACAGCGTTTCTCGAAAAGAGCTGCGGGCAGGTGGCGCGGCTGCGCAGCCTGCTCTCCGACATTTCGACCATCACGCGCATGGACGAAGCGAGCCAGTTGATCCGCAGGGAGCGCGTAGTACTCGACGACATCGTGGACGAAGTCCGCGCGGACATGCAGCACCTCCCCGAAGGGCAGCGGCTGCGCGTGAACTGCGACTTTCCGTATCCGCTCGCAATGGAGGGCAGTCCTTCGCTGCTGGGTTCGGTGTTCCGCAACCTGGCGGACAACGCCGCGGCCTATTCGGGCGGACGCGACCTCTTCATCCGCCTGCTGGACGATTCGCCGGAACAGTACACGCTGCTTTTCGCCGACAACGGCATCGGCGTGGACGAAGAACACCTGCCCCACCTTTTCGAACGCTTCTACCGCATCGACAAGGGGCGTTCGCGCAAGCTGGGCGGCACGGGACTGGGGCTTTCGATCGTCAAAAACGCCGTGATGCTCCACGGCGGCACGATCTCGGTCCGCAATTCGGAGCGCGGCGGACTGGAATTCACCTTCACCCTGCGCAAACATTCACAGGGCCGCAATCCGTCCGTAACAGGTTTGTAACATCCGTTTCGTTCCTTTGTACCGGAAAGACCGGCCCCGCATCTCAGAGCGGCGATCTCCGCCGGAAACGGCGGGCGAAAGCTCCCTTCGGAAAAAGGATGCAGGGTCGCACGGAAACAGACGGCGGAGCGCCGGAACGGAGCCGCCGAAGAGATAAACAATGGAATAAATCCGAAAACGGTACTACATGAGTCCTCTATTCACATGCATCGTCATCATCATGGGCCTGCTGGCCGTGATGGGCATCGTCGTGGGCGTGGCCAACGACGCAGTCAATTTCCTCAACTCGGCCCTCGGGTCGAAAGCCGCGCCGCGGCGCGTCATCCTCTGGATCGCAGCCGCCGGCATCCTCGTCGGCACGCTCACGTCGAGCGGCATGATGGAGGTGGCGCGCAGCGGCGTCTTCTACCCCGGACAATTCTCCTTCCCGGAGATCATGATGCTCTTCCTGGGCATGATGCTGGGCAACATCCTGCTGCTGGACATTTACAACACCCTCGGACTGCCCACCTCGACCACCGTGTCGATGGTCTTCGGACTGCTGGGCGCGGCGGTCGCCGCGGCGCTCTACCACATATGGGGCGATCCGGCCGCATCGGTTTCGGACCTTTCGCAGTACATCAACACCGGCAAGGCAATGGCCATCATCGCGGCCATCCTGCTCTCTGTGGCGCTGGCCTTCGCCGCGGGTTCGCTCTTCATGTATATTTCGCGGCTGATCTTCTCGTTCCGCTACGCGAAGGCATTCCGTCGCTGGGGCGCCGTATGGTGCGGCATCTCGCTGGCGGGAATCCTCTACTTCGCGTTGTTCAAGGGACTGAAAAATTCGGGGCTGATTCCGACTTCGGTCGGGGAATACGTCGGCGAACACGTACTCGTAACACTGCTCGCCTTCTGGGCGGGGGCATCGGTCATACTGTGGCTCTTTCAGCGCATGCGGTTCAACATCATGCGCATCACGATCCTCACGGGCACCTTCGCGCTGGCGCTGGCGTTCGCAGGCAACGACCTGGTGAACTTCATCGGCGTGCCGCTGGCCAGCTACGACGCCTGGCGGATCGCCGGCGAAGCCGGCAGCGAGTCGATCATGATGGGCGAACTGGCCAACCCGGCGCGCGCCAACTTCCTGCTGCTGTTACTGTCGGGCATAGTGATGGTCCTGACGCTCTTTTTCTCGAAAAAATCGCGCCACGTCACCGAAACCGAGCTTTCGCTCGCCTCGCAGCACGAAGGCGACGAGCGGTTCGGATCGACGTTCGTATCGCGCAGTCTGGTCCGCACCTCGCTCGTACTCAACACGATGTGGACAGGGCTGATTCCCAGCCGCATGCAGAAAGTCATCGACAGGCGCTTCGAACCGCTGCCGGCCGAGGAGCGTTCATCGGCGCCTTACGACATGATCCGCGCCGTCGTAAACCTTACGGCCGCTTCGATCCTGATCGCCATCGGCACCTCTTACAAACTGCCGCTCTCGACCACGTACGTAGTCTTCATGGTGGCCATGGGTTCGTCGCTCGCCGACCGCACATGGGGCCGTGAAAGCGCCGTGTACCGCATTACGGGCGTTATGGCCGTCATTTCGGGCTGGTTCATTACGGCGCTCGGAGGATTCCTGATCGCCCTCTGCGTGACATTCCTGCTGCTCTGGGGCGGCTGGATCGCCGTGACGGCGCTCGTGGTACTCTGCGCATGGCTGCTCATCCGCAGCCACCGCATCAAACCGGAAGAGAAAACCGCGGCGGCGGAGGAACTGCCGGTAATCAAAGCCGAAACCCCGGACGAAGTACTCTGCGTCTGCATCGGCGAAGTATGTACGACGATGGAGCAGGTGACGCGCATTTACAACCGGACGCTGGTCGCCGTTTTCAAGGAGAACCGCAAGGTACTCAAGGAAATGGTGCAGTCGTCGAACAAGCTCTTCGAAGATGCCCGCGGCCGCAAATACGGCATTATGCCGACGCTGCGCCGCCTGCAGCAGTGCGACATCGACACCGGGCATTTCTACGTGCAGGTGGTGGATTACCTCTCGGAAGTGACCAAGGCGCTGATCCACATCACCCGTCCGGCGTTCGAACACATCGACAACAACCACGAGGGGCTGTCGAAGGAGCAGATCGTGGACCTGATGCGCGTAAACGATCAGGTGGAGGCGATCTTCGACAAGATCAACGACATGCTCCGCACGAAAGACTTTTCGGATCTGGACCTGGTACTCGAAATGCGTGACAAGCTCTTCGACACCATCGTCGAAGCGATCAAGAACCAGATGCGCCGCATCAACGGCGATCCGGCGGCCAGCACGCGGGCCAGCGTACTGTACCTGACGATCCTCAACGAAACCAAGACGATGATCCTGCAGGCCCGCAACCTGCTCAAATCGCAGCACTACTTCCTCGAAAGCAAAAAATAGGCGTGCGGAGGTTTACTCCGGGCGGGCCGGGCAGGCCACTCGGCACAGCCGCCAAAACAAAGACCGCCGCCCTTTCGCGGGGCGGCGGTCTTCTTCATATATCCGTATTTTACTTAACGTCCTTCACGCAGCGTACGGGGCAGGCCCACGCCTTGGTCAGTTCGGCCGCAGTATTTACGGCAGACACACTGTAAGTCAGCGCATAGCCGTTCTTACCGGCGGACGATGCGCTCCAGCAGTAGCCCGAAGTACCTGCCTCCGCGCCGCCGCCCGAACCCGAGGCCGACATGATATTGATATAACCTGCGGCCGGATAATATCCGTCACCTCCGCCAAAAACACATCCGATCCGGTCTGCATCCCACGCGCCGTTCAGAGCGGCCCATGCGGAAGCGGCTCCCGCACCCGAAACGGGCACGCGCCACCCGTCGGGGCACGGATCGAAGACGCCCTTCGTACCGTCGGCATTGCTCCAGCGGCAGACTTCGCCGCCAACGTCCGGCGACAGCCAATCCTGCGTTCCGGAAATACCCACAATATAGCGGTAAGGCTGCCGGACCGAAGCCACGAGATTCTCGGAGGGCACTTTCGACGAGGCAAAACCTTTCAGCGTCATAAACTTGCCGATGCCGTCGTTCGACCAGCCGGCATTGGCATTGAGGAACATCATCCATGTATAAGGTCCCTGGAAGGGATCCTTGCGGCCCCACTGGTAGAAACATCCGGCGCTCTGCGGACCCGCTTCGAGCGAGGTGGCGCCCAGGTTGCGGTCCATAAAGACATTGCCGCCGACAGCCTGCTGGCCTGCGGCCTGCGAAGGATCGTACTTGGTGGCCCAGATATGCCAACTCCAGTAGCAGTTGCCGTCGCCGTCGTACACGCCCACGACAAGGCTGCCTTCGACATCGGGATTCAGGACCACTTCGATCGTGGCGTTGATACCCGATCCGGTCATCGTGACCTTGTCGTTGGTCGAGAACAGAATGGTATCGTCGCTGTCGAACCGCTCCTGCCATACGATGCGTGCGGTCAGGTCGTTCGGAATGGCGGACGAACCGTCCTGAAGCATCGGGATATTATGCCATGCGGCATAAGCCTTCGCCACGGGAATGGTTACCGTCGAACCCGGACGGGCGATGTAGGAGTTGGGCAGTGCGAGGTATTCGGCGTCGTCGGTCTCGACTTCGGGATTCGAGTCGCCGCCGTTCCAGTCGGCGATGTCGCCCGTCACGACCGAAATGCCGTCCACATCGACCGTAATTTCGATTTCGTGGATCTTGCCGCCCACGAAAAGATAATCGTCGGGCATCGTCCACGTATAGGTGCGCCCCAGCAGGGGAGCCTCCACCGTAAAGACGCGGCCCCGCTGCGCGGCTCCGGTGGTCGGCAGAACGATCGCTTCGTAGCGGCTGCCCTCGGTAAGGGTGCGCGCCGTGATCGCCCCGGGAACGCCCGTGTTGCCGATCCTGCCGCTGTTCAGGGCGAAGAAACCCTCATTGTAGACGCCGTCGACGGTAATGATAAGCCCGGCAAGGTCGTCGGCCGAGACTCCGCCGCCCTGCCTGACGGCGACTTCGACCTTCGAAAGTACGTGTTTGAAGGTGAATTTCACATCGGGCGCAGCGGCCGTAACTCCGGCCGCATTGTCGCTCCACAAAAGGTCGATCGCCGCGGGATCGGTCTGATCGCTCAGAACGACGGGATAGAGGTAGCCGTCGATCTTACCCGTTTCGCCGCCCAGGCTGCTCTCCTTGTAAGGATGGTAGGCGACGAAATCGAAAGAGCCGCTGCCGGGAATGACGATTTTCGCATCTGCGGCCGACAGCCGGCCGTTGGGTTCGGAGGTGTAGCGCACGTTTTCCGCCGTGCCCGCATCGCCCCCGAGCATATAGATACCGATGGCGTCGCCGTTGGCCCAAGCGTCGTCGGCGGCACGGGTGTAAGGGGTGATTTCGGCCGAAAAATTCGCTTCGACACCTGCATCTCCCCCGCTCTTTTCGTTATCGTCGTCGCTGCAGCCGGAGGCCGTCAGCGCGGCAGCAGCCAGAAGCGCAAAAAACGTCGTATGGATTGAACCTGTATATTTCATAACGGATTTTCTTTTTAGGTAAGACATGGTTTACTGCTCTTTCTCGCAGCGCAGCGAGAGGACGGAATGACGGTAGAGGAGATGACTCGTCGAGTAGGAACGCTCGGCATCGAGGTAATAGCTGTAAGCGCATCCCTCCTTCTTGATACTGCCCGACAGCTCCTCGCCGGGAGTCGCCGACCAATAATATCCGCAGATGCCGTTGTAGCTCTGGCCTGCCGATTCGCGCAGGCCGCAAACCGGCCAGTATCCCAGATCGGGCCAGATTACGCCGTAATTCCACGCATAACCGGCAACGGTGGTTTCGTACCAGGGCGATGCAGAGCCGAAGCCGGAGACCGGCACCCGCCAGCCGCGGGGACAGGGATCGAACTCGGTCTTCGAGCCGTCGGCGGCGCACCAACGCTCCTCGCCCTGATTTTTCTCGGTAGCGTACCAGTCGTAAGGAGTGTTCAGCCCCTGAATGATGGTCATCGGCTGCCGGACGGCGGTCACAAGGTTTTCGCCGATCACCGACGAAGTACTCTTATTCGAAAAACCGACTTTGACCCCCACGCCGTTCCAGAGCGGACGCATGTTGATATCCTCCCATTCGGCGGGACAGGGAATCGGATCTTTGCGGCCCCACTGATACTGGAGACCTGCGACATCGGCAGCGCCCGGAACGGAACTCATCGCACCGAGGTTGCGGTCCATGAACGTCCGGCCGTTCTTCGATTTCAGCGTCTCGGGATCGTTGGGATCGTAATCGGTGATCCAGAGGTGCCAGCTCCAGCGGACCTGTCCGTCGATCGTCACACCGAGAACCACGTTGCCGCAGGTCCGGGGCGTGGTGCGCACCTGGATAACAGCTTTCGAACCGCTGCCGAGTACGGTGATCTGGTCGTCGTTGAGCAGATAACGCACGTCCTCCCAGAGCACGCTGGCGCCCATGGAGCCCAGCATACCGACGCCTTCGCCCGCCAGCACGTCGTTCTTTTCCCACACGCCGAAAGCCTTGGAAACGGGGATATAGAGCGTCTCGCCCGGCGACACGACATAACAGTTGGGCAGCAGTGCGGGATTCCCGAAAGCGGGCGTAACCAGCAGTTTGCGGACCTGATTGGCCGTCAGCGAGGTTTTACCCGGATGCGTATAGTCGAACGCAGCGAAGCCGTTGCCCTCGACCTTCAGCAGGGCCTTGCCTTCGGCGATCTCCTGCGCTGGCAGGTAAGCGCGGAAGGCGTTGCCGCAGCGCGTCATCGCCACCGAAGCCGTCTTGGCGTCCACGGACTGCATTTCGGCCTCTTCGGTCGCGGCCGCCAGCGAGAAGACGGCTTTCGTGCGCACGTCCTGCACCGTCACGGCGTAATCGGTCAGCTTGTCGGCATCCGCGACGAAGGCCTCGGCCAGCGCCAGCTTATGGCGGAACACGAGTCTGATCTCGCCGTCGCGCTCGCTGAATCCCGGCGTGCGGGCGGTCATAAAGTCGGCTTCCGCAACCGAAGCGTCGTAAACGAGCGCCGTCGGATCGGCATTTTCCGCATAGGGATAGTAGGCATAGAGGTCCATGACCTGCCCCTCATCCATATAATAGGATTTGGAGCCTTCCTCGCGCCACGATCCGTCGGCCTGACGGACAAATTTGGCGTTCTGGATGTAGTTGCCCGAAGCGGCCGGATAGGCCTGCGTCTCGGCATCGGTGCGAATCACGGCGAAGACGCCGATGGCGTCCCCTTCCACGAAGCGGGAAGCGTAAGCGACGTCCGTCTCGCTCTTGGTCCGGACGAGATCCGCCGGATAGGCGGTCAGACGGATCGCGGCACGCGAAGGCGCGGCGTCGGCAAGCTCCTCCTTCTGGCAGGAGGCGACCGAAGCGGCGCAGAAGAACAAAGCCGCAGTCAGCAAGGATCGACTGCTGAATAGTAAAGTTTTTTTCATATGAACAGCGTTTTAAAGAATACGTACTGATTCGGGTACGACATCGCCTACTCTAACATACAGACGCCTGCCAGGCAAAATAACCAAAGGATACACCGCCCCGTATCGGGAGAATGCCCCTCACTAACCTGTTTGCAAAATTAAATGAAGCCGGACGAATTATGAAACGCTCTTTTTCGGAATTCGTAAAAATTGACAAATTCCGAAAAAAAACAAACCCCGAAAACGGGGATTCGCTCAGAGCTGATGCTCCTTGTGGAGTTTGAGCAGTTTTTCGCGGTACTTCGACGGCGGCATGCCGATCGCGCTCTGAAACGAAGTGTAGAAGGTCTGCAGGTGGTTGTAGCCGAGCATCTGGGCCAGCGCCTTCAGCGGCGTGTCGTCGTCGACGTCGGTAAGCCGCCGTACGGCTTCGTCGATGCGGTAGCTGTTGACGTAACTGCTGAAAGTCTTTCCGGCCTGCTGGTTGATCGCCCGGGAGATGTAGGTGCGGTTGGTGTCGAGCCGTTCGGCGAGCCGCTCGATGGTCAGGTCGTTCTGGCGGTAGACGCCCTCGGCCTGCATCAGGTATTCGATCCGGGCGAACAGTTCGCCGTCGCGTCCGGCATGGTCGTCGCGATCGGGCGACGGCTTCTCGCCCTGCGGAGGAACGGCCGGCTGTGCGGCCTTTTTCTCCTTTTTCAGAAATTCGTACTGCTGCCGGACGATCTGCTTATACATCTTGTCCTTGCGCCGGTAAAGAATATAGACGACCGCCGAAAT
>CAKVKI010000065.1 GCA_934754975.1 uncultured Alistipes sp.
ATCCGTAGCTGTCCGAGGGGTATTTTCGCACGATATCGGCAAGTACGCGGCCGAAGACTTCGGCCGAAGAGGAGTTTTCCTCCGGATACTCTTCCACGGTTTCGAGAGTCGGAACAGCGGAGGAACATTCGCAGTTCAGTGCATAGAGTTCGGGCGCGGCGTCCGGAGCGTCGTAGTAAATAAGGCATTTGCTGCCTGTGTATTTCCATCCCTGCCTGAGCAGTTCCGGCGTAAGCCCCATCGTCTTAAGATTGTTGTCGCCGGCGAGGTAAACCAACACGGTTCGTGTCTGCCGGTTCGGACAAGGCTCCGGAACGGATTCTTTGGAACAGAAGCCGAACAGCGGCAGACACAGCAGCAGAAAACAACGTGGAGCGATGTACCGCCGGAACCTGTTTGAATTTGTCGATCTCATCTTTTTTATTCTGGGACTTCTTCTCTTCCGGGTTTGCTGCGAGTCGGCAAGGCCGTCGCCGCACAGACCTCTGTCGTTTTTACTGCGGTTGTTCCCGAAAACCGGCAGTCTGAACCCCGGATCCCGGTCCCTTTCCGGATTATAATCCGCCGTGCTGTACCTTTACGTCCCAATCCTCGATATCCAGCGATACATCTACCGGGAAAGCAGCCTGCGAAAGCGTGCAGTAAAGTTTGTAAACTTTATTCGGTTGAATCCTGTCGTCGTAGGACGGCATGTGATCTCCGAAGAAAAATGGCTTGTAGGTCCACTTCGTATTTTCTCCCCATGTCAGATCTGCAAGGGTCATTTGGATCCGCTCCGTATCCGGCGCGAACTGCTGGGGCGGCAGGTAAAAGGAGAAGATACGCTTGTAACTGCTTTTATCCGTACTTGTCGCCTTGTCGAGCCGCGTTGACGTATTGGGTGCGAAAGTGCGCTCGGGGCCCGGATTCCGGTTGGGCAATACCGCGGTGAAATAGCCCTTGCCGGCGCTGTGTTCGACTTTTAAGGTCGAGGCCGGAGTTACGTGGCAATCCAATACGGCTTTTTCCTCTGCACGCAGATACATGTCTACGCGCGCCACGGCGCGTTCGATTTTGAGCGGCAAAGCGGCCCCGTTCTCGGTGAGCGTTACATTGTTGGTTTGTCCGTAAAAAGGCAGGAAATACGCTTCGTGCGGATTCTGGTCTTCTGTCTCCCTGACATTGCGGTTCGGGCTTACGTAGTCGGCCAGCGAGTACATCACGGCGTTCAGCTCGTCCGGCGTATCGACGTGATCCAGTTCGTCTTTCATCTTCGGCAGTTCGTTGACAACGGCGCAGAACGTCTTGTCGGCGCCGACTTTGGCGCGCATATTCAGCTGGATTCCTCCGTCCGGGATGTCGAAATACTGCATCCGGTCCAGTTTGCTCCCGTCGAAGATATATATGCGCACTGACTTTACAACGGTTTCCGACGTGTTGAGCTGGTTGGTGTCGTTTCCTCCGGCAACTACAGTGCGGATTGTAACAGGCGCTTCTTTTGCCTCCGCAAGCGGCTGATTCTCTTTTTCGGAGCAGGCCGCTGCCAGGAACACGACCGATGGGAGTATGTATCGAATCAGTTTGCTTATCATGGTTTTTTCTTTATATTGCTGTTTTTCTTCCGGAATATTTAAAACCGGTAACGAACGCCGGCGCCGATCTGTACGCCCTGGAGCGACTGCACATTCATCACGGGGAACCGATTGGACGCATACTGCCAGGCGCACCTGATTTCGATGCAGATGCGGCCGTTGTATCTCGGGGAGAATCTGACGCCTGCTTCGGGCCTTACGACAACGCCCCATGACCGGACTTTCGACTCATTGATCAGTTCGCCTTCGATCCGGAATGTGGCGTGTTGCGCACCGATTCCGGCCCCGATGAACGGCTGCAGCCGGTGTTGCAGAAATGCGACGGGGAACCACCGCAGATGGGCCGTTAGGGGAATGAGCGTCAGCTGGCGGTCGGACGATCCCGTTACCAGATCGCCCTCATACGTATCCCGGGTGTAATTATGCTCCGCCCCGTGGGTGTAACCGATTCCGGCTCCGACGCAAACAGCGTCCGAAATGCGCCATTCCCATTCGAGCGAGGGCGAAACGGTGGTCGCATGATTCAGAAAACCTCCGTCCGAGGGGATATACACGCTCCATTGCAGGGCCAGGGAGTGGCGGCGGTCGTCTTCCCGGGCGTGTGCCGGGAGGATATGTTCCGGCTGCGGACTGTCGCGGCGGGTATCCTCCTGGGCGCGCAGCGTATGCGCGCTCAGGAAGAAACCGACGCAAAACAGTATCTTTAAACATCTCATTACCAGGGAAATTACTTGTTCTGGATGTTGAATCCCGAAATTGCCTTGGTAGGGCTGACGGAAATCTTGCCGCCTTCCGCGACGGCTTTCACGCCGTTGAGTTTGACGACTACGTTGCGGACCGTCGAGTCCGGCGAATACAATACCATGCCGTTGATATTGACAGCGCTGCTCATGTCGTCGCCCCAGATACGCAGGTCATGCTGATTGGTCAGCACGAAGTCCTGTCCCGGCCGGCCCGTCGTACTTGGGTCGATAACGGCGTCGATCAGGATGTCGCCGCCGCTGCAGTTGGTTTGCAGCGCTCCGTCTTTCGCCCGGAGCAGCGACACTTTGAAGAAGCCGGAGACAACATTGTTCTTGCGGCCGAAGTCGCCGAGCGACTCGATGGCCACCACTGCGGGCTGGTCGTAGAGTTCTCCTTTGCAGCTCAGCACGGAACTGCTGAAATTGACGTCCGTGTCGCTCATGGCGTAAATATGGCTGAAATCCACGACAACGCTTTTAACCGATTCGTAGCGGGTGTCCTCTTTTGTTTCCACGCGATACTGTCCGCTGTGCATGTCGGGCTTGATGATCAGGCGCGGGAGACGGCCCATGTCGAAGTCGAGCCGGTCTGCCGTGCCCTTGCCGTAGATTCCGTCGATCACGATATTGGCGCGCGTGGCGTTGGTCAGCGCTACGCCGTTGGTTTTGAAGATTCCCAATTCGTAAACGATGTCCTGTTCGCCCTCTATGCCTGCCTTGGTGCCGATCAGACGGACTATCGCCGGCTGATCCTTGATCAGGGCCTGGCTCGAAGAGCGGATCAGGTAACTGTTGCTGATGTTCGAAAGGTCGAGGTTGAACGTGCGGCTGCCTTCCAGCAAATCGTTGGCGTTGATGGGTACTTCCACCGAGAATTTGTTGAGATAACGGTCGCTGCCGTCCGTCGAAGGCACAAACGAGAGCGTTCCTGCCACGGGGTCGTAATTGACGCCCTCCGATGCGGTCACCGGCCGGGTTTTGTAATCGACCGTCACGGGCAGCGGAGCGCCTTCGGGGGTGAAGGAGTAGCCCGAAAGGGTTACTGTGAAGGTTGCCGTGGCGCTTCCCATAATCGGCTTGCTGACCTGGATGTCGCTCATATAGATGCCGTGGGCCAGTTTTATGATGCGGTTCCCGTCGCCGAGGAATATCGCTTCTCCGTTGGCCGGGAGGGAGGCTGCTGCGAAAGGCGTCGGTGTGTTTTCGATAACGTAGCGGTCGAAAAGCAGTTCGCCCAGCGACGAGAGCATACTCAGACGGCCTGCCTTGGGGCTGCCCATCAGCAGGTCGCCGTTGCCGTTGATGCGCAGCGAGGTGTACTCCGCAGCCGTGTTCTTTTCATACATGCGGTGTCCCTGGCGGGAGAATTTGATGATTTTGCCCTGTGCGGTCGCCGGATTGTAAAGACTGGCTACGCAGGAGCCTGATACGGGATCGTGCGTGATGCCTGCGATCGTGCCGCGATCCACCTGGGAGATGAGTTCCGTTCCGTCGGGACGCAGCTGGGCGTAGTATGAATTCGTAAGGTCGTTTCCGCCGACCATGATCTCGCCTGTGGGGCAGACGATCAGTTGATTGAGTCTGGTCTCCACCGAGGTGGGAACAATCTGTTTCTGGAAGACGATGTCTCCTTCCGGGCGTATTTTGATTACGGCTCCGCCCGCTTTCTGGCCCTCGCCTGCCAGGTAGAGATCGCCGTCAACGGTGGAAACCATCTTTTCGATCCGGAACGTGCGGTCCGGAAGCTGGGTGATAAAGAACGGCTTTCCCCGTTCGTCGAGACGCACTACGCAGCTTCCTTCGTTGTCTTTGGATGAAAATGCCACATGCAGGTACTCTGTGGAGCTGCCCAGTACGTTCAGTCCTGCGCAGATCTCGCCTGCCGTGGGAATATAGTTGTATACAAGGCGTCCCGAGGGTGATATTTTGCATACGAAAGGTTTCCGGCCGCCGGTCACTACCGGAGAATCGCCGCTGAGAATCAGGCTGCCGTCCATCAGCTGTCGTCCCTGTGTGACGCATGAGCCGAATTCTCCTACGCGTACATCCTGTTCCACAACTCCTTTCGAGGTCAGGACGATAGCGCGTCCTGTGGCGCCCCGGTTGTCGCGCGATGAAATCGTGCGGCAGCCGACCAGCAATACCTTGCCGTCCTGCAGGGGAAAGATGTTCGTGATTTTCGAAAAATCCCCTGCCGGGAACTTGCGTGAAAGGATGCTTTCTCCCAGACGGTTGAACCAGGTCACCATCGGATGTCCGTTGCTCTCTCCGACAGCCACGACGTCGCCGTTGCTGAAATCCGGGCAAACCTGTTCATAATGGATTTCTTTGCCGTACGAACGGTCGTATACGACCGGCATGAACTGTGCCTGCGCCCGGTCGGCGGCGAAAATCGCTATCGCCATGCCGAACGCCCAAAAGATATTCTTTCCTGTTTTCATTGTATTGTATATTTTTTTTGATCTGTCCGAATCCTCCTGTTATTTTTTCCTGACGACGATATCCACGCGCCGGGCTTTGCGTGTCACCTCGGTCTGTTCCTCAAATGTGAGCGCCGTCGGTATCTGACGGCTTTCCGGGATGCCGACTTCCGTATCCTGTTCTTTCTTTTTGCGCAGCGCTTCCACGAATGCTTCGCGGGGAACTTTCAGCCGCCCTTTTCCTTCGGGATAAAGGGTTGGCTCGGCTCCCAGTTCAACGAGGGCCTTTGTGATGGCCATGGCCCGCTTTTCCGACAGTTGGAGGTTGTATTTGTCACTCCCGAATTCATCCGCGTACCCTAAGACCGATATTGCGTCCAAATTGTTAAATGCCATCGATTCCACGACGTTCCGGAGCTTGTCCAGCGACTCTTCGTCCACCGCATCGCTGTTGAAATCGAAATAAACGCTTATGAGTATGTCTCCCACAGATGGCTGCGGGTATATTTTGGACTCGATGATTTCGGCTTCGAAACTCTTCGTGTTGCTGTTGCCGAGTCCCGAAATCAGGTTCAGATTGCCGACCATGGCCGAGTATTCGGCCGAGACGCCGATTGCCGACATGCTGCTCAGGGGCGAGATCGTATTGTCGAACGTGTAAATGTCGTCCTTGCCGGAGATGCCCCGGCGGTCGGAGATGAAATAGCCTTTGGATCCGTCGAAGAAAATTCCGAAATCGTTGTACACCGAATTGACGGGGTACGGATAGTGGAACAGGGTTCCGGGAACCAGTATGTCGTTGACCATGCTCATGCGGTAAATATCGTAACTGCCGAATCCCTCCAGGCCGTTGGAGGCGAAGTAGAGGGCGTCGCCCACTACGCGGGGATAGATTTCATCCCCTTCGGTGTTGACGGCGCGGCCCAGGTTGACCGGCTCCGCCCAATTGTTTTTCTGTTTGTCCCAATGGGTCATATAGAGGTCCATGCCGCCGTAACCGCCCGGCCGGTCGGAGGAGAATATCAGGGACATTCCGTCGTTGAAGAACGCGGGATGGCCGTAGGAGAATCCTTCCTGATGCTCGAACAGCGGCTGGAAATCACTCCAGCGGCTGCGTATGCTGTCGAAACGGGAAAAGTAGAGTTGATTGACGAACAATCCTGCGTCGAGGTCGGTGGATATGATGCGGTCGGTATGACGATATACCAGCGCTGTGGCGATCATCGTTTTGCCGTCGGGACTGAAAGCCAGCGGTCCCCGCTGCAGTTCCCGCGGAATGTCGCGGAAAACTTCGGGAACGCTTCCGTCGTAAAGCGAATAGAACTGTGTGCGGTGGTAGAAAATCTTGAGCGGATCCTGCATCTGTCCCCGGCTGACGGCGTAAAACGGCTTGCCTTTCCACTCTCCGAGCCAATATTCGGCTTCGGAGGTGTTGAGACTTTGCAGGCTTACCCTGTAATCCGCGTCTCCGCGGCCGTAATACCGCTGTACGTTGGAAAGCGACGCGAGCGTATTGATGTAGCGCTGGTTGCGGGAATAGGGCTGGCGGAAAGCGAAATTGCGGGCTGCGATCTCCGCCTGCTGGTTGTCTCCCAGGCGCCGCAGGGCGTCGACATAGAAGCAGACGTCGTTGACGGTCATCAGCGTATCGGCCGCCGAGCATACTTGTTCATAATAGATTACAGCTTGTTCGGGGTCCTGCAGCAAGATGTAATTCCGCGCCATTTTCAGAGCCAGGATATTGCGTTCTCCGTAGAGCGTTTTGCGTTGTTCCAGCGTCAGGCGGTCGTTGTCGTATTTCTTTTCGAGGGAGGTGAGCGCCCGCTGGTACAGCGTCATGGCACGACGAAAATCGCCGCGGACAAAATTGATGTCCGCGCTCCGTTCCATGCGTCCTGAGCGGCTTTGCCGTATCCGGGAAACGGGTGTTCGGTCTTTCGGCACACGGTCCGGAATTTCTTTGCGGGCGCCGAATGCACTTCCGGCAAGCAGCGTGCCGAGCAATATCAGGACAAGGTATTTTTTCATAGTCGTAATTTATGTTGCCGGATTATCTGAATATATTGTAAGTCAAGTGGATTCCGAATTTTGTCGGCCCGTACCACGCCCGCGTGTTTTTCAGCTCCAGTGCATATCCGTTCCACTCTCCTCCGAGCTGGTATTTGTCGAACTGCAGGTGGGCGTAACCCAGGCCGAGATTCAGGTCGAGACGGAAATGTTTCGACAGGTAAAACTTGTAACCGAGCGATACGCCGGCCGAAAGGCCCCAGCCTTTGCGGCGGAAGCTGTCCTTGCCTTCGCCGTTCCATAATCCGATGTTGAAGTTGCCGCCTTCGACATACGGACCGACGTAGAATCCGTCGTACATATTATTGGTGTAGTAGTAGCGCGGTTTGATGTAATAACGCACGTCTACACTTCCGATCAGGGCCCGGAATACCTCTTCGTGCTTCTTGAACATATAAGGCATCCAGAGGACGTCGGCATTGAGCGTGAACTGTTGGCTGAGGGTAAATTCCACGCCGATGTTCGGAGTGCCGGCCAGTATAAGGGGCAGGTTGGTTTTGATCGCCTGAGCTTTCGCCGTCGGTGCTGCGAACAGGAGGATGAAACCCAATGCCAGTATTCGTAGTAGTTTTCTCATCGGACTTTTACAATTTTTGAATTTTCATATCGAATTTACATATCCGTTGTGCCGCCCGTACCGATGTCGCCCCAATCCGAAAGTTCGATCGACACGATCGTAAAGCCTTTGTAGGTGAATCTGAGCTGACCTCCGGGCTTCAGGTATATGGGACCGGTAATCGGATTGCCGTTTTCGTCGGTGGGAGCGTCCATGCCGCCGTCGTTCGGATTGGCCGAATCGAAAGAGAACCAGCCGATCAGGTCGTTGCCCTCATAAAAATATGCGTCGACTCGCAACGGGGTCAGGGTCGTCTCGGGCGCCTCGGGCGTGTTGATGTCATAGCCCGACGACGGGAAATAACTCTCTCCGAACGTGTAATCCGGTCCGGACTGTCCGGATGCGGCGAGTTCGTAACTCACCTGCATTTTGTCCTGCGGCGTGAAGTTGCCGAACCCTCCGTCGAAGGAGAGCCGGGTTGCGAGTCCCGTATAGCGTATTTCTATGCGGGAGATTCGCAGGCCCCCGAGCTTCTTGAATTCGTTGATGATTTTTCCGTTGTAGGCCTGCTTCTCATCGATGTCGATGGGATGTTCCTTTTTCGCATCGGGGTGTCCGATGGGCGGTAACGACAACCGGGTTTTGAGAAAACGCAGTTGGGTGGGATCGGTTTTGGCCGAACCCTCGCTCCGGCTTTGCGTATTGGGACCGGGGGCGGTCGAAACAGGCATGAAAGTGTGTTCGGCGCCCTCGACGGGTTGTGCGGAGATATAGGATTCCCCGTAAGGCAGTCCCTGGCTGATGGGCATGTTGCCGGCCTGGGCGAAGCAAGTGACCTGCGTCTCTCCCGGTTTGAGTTTGAAACGCAGCTTGCCCTGCTGCATGAGTTCGTTTTTGTCGAACGGGGCGTAAATGTGGCTGCTGCGCATATGGCCGCCTGCTTGGTCGTGGAACGCGATGTAGAAGTCCCGTATCGTACCGTTTTCGACCTGCGGAACGTATATCCAGCAGTTGTTTTCGTCTTCGAAATAGTCGTAGGTGCATGACGCAGCGGAATAGAGCAGGAGTAACCCGGCAGCCATTCGTATATATTTTGGCATGTATTTCATCTTCATTCTTTTTGGGCGTGTGTACCTCTTCTTCCTTTTCGGGGAGGATGCCGGCCGATCCGATGCACAGCCGTCCCTTTGGCGCTTGTTTCCGGGCCGGGCGGTTATTTTGCGGCCTTTTTTTCGTCCGCTTCGTGCTGCATCCGGCGGGTTGCGGCGAGCAAACCCAATCCGGCTGTCATCAGGAACAGCGTTTTGACGAGCCTGCTCATACCGATCTCTCCGCCCGTCGTGTACTGGTGTGTTTCGTAGCTGAAAGCTGTTGCGGCAAATGTGATGCCTGAATATTCGATATATTTAGCTGTCAGGTGTTTAAACGGTTGTTTCATTTGCGGTCGGGTTGAAAAGAGCAGCCGTCCGTGAGATCAGGGACAGCTGCTCCGGAGAGGGCTACAAGGGTATGTCTGTGGATTCGATGCTTCCCCAGTCCGCCAGGTTGACGTCGATCGTCACTTCGCCGTACGCGCCGGGTTCGGGGATTCCCGGTTCGTCCGGATCGTCGAGCCACTTGCCTTTGGAATTCAGAGTCAGGTTCACCTCGAGGATGTTGTTGGCCGTAACGCCTTTCTGTACCGCGCCGCTCCACGCCACAAGGGCCGGGGCCGCCAGGGGCGTGTCTTTGCCCAGCGGGACATAGCCTGCGGGCGCCATGCCGGTCAGCACGATGTCGAATTTCTCTTTTCCTTCCGTTTCACTTCCGCCCGGGAAGATTTTGATGTCTTTCCACAGGGTCAGGTTCTCGGTCGGGTTGAGTATCGTGCCCGTGCTGTAACCGCTTGCCGGTTCCGAGTCGTTGAATTTGCCCTTGACGTAGAGTACGGCCGCTTCACGCTTCGGCGCGGCAAAACCCACCGTGCCGAGCAGGTTGATGCTCGTACCTGTGCGGCGGATGCGGAAACTTGCCTCGTCTCCCGTAAAAACGACTGTATTGTTGCCGCTGCCGGACTGATTGATACGCACGCGCATCATACCCACCATGCGCGTCAGCCTGATCGGGTCGAGCTGGTTGTTGGTGTCTGCGGCTATATCCACATTCGGCAGCATGCCTACGAATATTTCCGCCGGCTCCTCGTAACCCTTGGAGTCTTGCTCGGGATCTACGGCCGGCGGAGCCGGTTTCTCGCCGAGCGTTTTCTCGCGGAGTTTCATGAGCAGGCTGCTTATGTCGTATCCTGTGACGGCGGCCGGTTCCCAGGTCCGTTCGATGTTGTTTCCGGTCGCGGAGTTGGCGACTACGTACACGTTGTAATGAGCGCCTGCCGGACTCGCGGGGATATTCTGGAGTACGAAACTGTGGGCGGCCGTAGTGCCGTCCGTGGGCAGCTGAAGTTCGCGGGCCGCCTTGACGCGGTTGTCGGCTGTGCTGACGAAGAGGATGTGCAGGTCTTTGATATTGTCGGTCCACGAGGTCGTGGGCTTGGCCGTCGACGTCGGGTATGCCTGCGTCGTAGGAGCTTTGTCGAAGCCCAGATTGACGGTCACCTGACCTGACCGGCCGTCGCCGGTCCCGCCGCCCGTGTCGCTGCCCGGGGTCTCCGTATTACAGGAAAAAGCCCCCAGCGACAGCGCGAACATGCAAAGGGTTGATTTGAATCTGTTTTTCATAATATATGGTTGGATAAATAATTTGTCCGGAGCCTGTCCGAATCGGCGCAGGCTCCGGACGAATTACTAGATACCGGCCGACAGGTTGGCTACCGTCCAGTTTGCCACACTGATGGTTACGTCCATCTGTACCACCGTTTCCACGGGTTTCGTGGGATCGGGAATCACGCCGCCCGGGGTGTTCGAGCCGGGGCCGCTGATGCTGGAAATAACTACGTCGAAGAGCGTGTTGCGCTTGATCGTATAGCGCAGCGCAAGCTCCTGGTCACTGCCTGCGTTCTTGTCCTGCACGAAGATCGCGTAGTAGCATTTGCCGCCCGTGTATTTAACGGCCTCATTACCTGCGCCGACTTGGTCCGCTGCGGGGACGGCGTTGTAGCATCCGGGCTTGTAGCCGGTGATTACACCGTCGCTTTTTATAGCGACGCGCCAGAAGTTGTTGTCTGTCAATGTTGCGGGCTTACTGCCGTCTGCATTCATGATCTGATCCAGTTCACAGATCATTTCATCATCTTTCAGACCTTTGAATAAAGCTAAAAACTTATGCCAGTGCAGTTCTTCTATATTGATCAGATCAATACCATACTGGCTCATAAATGCCGCATAGATATAATCTGCATCCATCCCATAATCAAGTACGATCTCACTTGTATGTTTTATCTGCCGTGGGAGTTCATCCTGTGGTCTGCTGAATGCATACAATTCCCGAATATCACAGTACTGCGGCACTTCGCCTTGAAACAGATAGCTTACATCTATCAGATCATCCGGCTGCATTCTGCCAGATTCCATTTCAAAACGCATCCACAGTCTGAAATCTGTATAAATCAAAAAATCTCTACCGCCCACGCTGACGGTGTTTGGCAGAGATTTCTTTGTCAGATCCATCATCTGGATAATTCCTGTGCATTCATCACCGCCTGCATACTCTTTGTAAGAGATGACAGTTTTTCGGTCGGGATGCCGTTGAATGCTTCACGCATCTTATCCGTTCGGTACTCCGTTACCGGCTTTTCATATGCTTCATTGATATTCAATACCAGCATAGCCAGTGCAGAGGTGTCGGCTTCCTCAAGATCATCTGTTCCGAGGATTTCTTTGACGTTATCCTCTCCGAGAAGGTCTTTCGAAAAACGGTGCAGTTTTTCCATCTTCTGTCTGATCTTGAGATTTGTGCTGTCTACCTTTAAGACTTCCTCAAGACTTTCTGCCACTGCGATCGTCTTTTTTGGCAGGTCGTAACTTTTGCCATTTACAATAACTGTA
>CAKVKI010000066.1 GCA_934754975.1 uncultured Alistipes sp.
GAAACCCGGCCAGCTGGTCGGCGACCTGCGCATCCTTGCCGTCCGGGGCGCACATGGCGCGCACGATCTCGGGCGCACCCTTGACGCAGACGATCCGGCGGTCAGAAACACCGCTTTCGATGATCGTCGCCATATATTTGCGTTCGGTCGAGAAGGTCAGCCGGTCGATGATCTTCGCATCCGAACGCAGGGGTTCGTAATCCTCGCCCTGCGAGCGCATCCACTCCAGCAGGGCGCCCTCGGTCGGGTTGCCGATAACGGCGCCCGAAGCGTCGAGGAAGGCCGTGGAGTTGGCCGCCACGATCTCGGCGAAATCATGCGCCGGAAGCGCATCGTAGCGCACCAGCTCCTGCACATGCATCCGGTTCTGGGTCAGCGTGCCGGTCTTGTCGGTGCAGATGACCGTCACGGCGCCCATCGTTTCGCAGGCGTGCATGCGCCGCACGAGGTTATTGGTCTTGAGCATGCGCCGCATGGACATTGCCAGCGACAGCGTGATGCTCATAGGAAGTCCTTCGGGAACGGCCATCACGATGATCGCCACCGAGACCATGAAAATATGCAATATCTGCTGCGAGATTTCGAGCCAGTCCCGCTCGAAGAGTCCGCCGATGAAAACCGCCTTGCCGAGCATGACGCAGAAAATCGCGACCGCGAGTGCAATGCCGGCCCGGCCGATCAGTTTCGAAAGGCGCGTCAGCTGACGGTCAAGCGGCGTCTGCTCGTCGCTCTGGACGGTCGCCTGTTCGGTGACGCGGCCCGCTTCGGTCGCATCGCCCACGGCCGTCGAGACCATCACCCCGTAACCGTCCGCCACAGTCGTACCGCGCAGCACGATATTGGACGGATAGGTGGCTTCGGGATCGAAATGCGCTTCGTCGACGGTTTTATCCACCTCCAATTCGCCCGTGAGGGTCGATTCGTTGATCCGCAGCGACACGGCTTCGACCAGCTCGCCGTCCACAGGCACGGTTTCGCCGCTTTCGATATAAACTACGTCGCCCACGACCACGTCGCGGCGGGGAATTTCGCGGATCGAACCGTCGCGCATCACTTTGACCGGAATATCGTCGTTGACCTGATTCAGCCGGCGGAAACGCCGCATGGCGTCCCACTCGAACCAGAACCCGACGCAGGTCGCCAGAATAATGGCGCACACGATGCCGATCGACTCGGTGAAATCCTTGTGGACAAAGCCGATGACCAGCGACAGCACCGCAGCCAGCAGCAGAATACGGATGATGGGATCTTTGAATTTCTCGACGAATAGTTTCCAGGCCGAATCGTCTTTGGGCGGCGTGATGACGTTGTCGCCATACTCACGCCGGCTGTCGGCGACCTCTTGCGAGGATAAACCTTTGGGATTGCAGCGGATCATTTGGTAGCAGTATTTAATTCAGGGAAAATTGCCGCGTCGAAGCGTCGAGCCGCACGGCGATGAACAATAAAATGGTAAACGCAATAAGTGACGAACCGCCGTAACTCATAAACGGCAGCGGAATACCCATCACGGGCATCAGGCCGATGGTCATGCCCACGTTCACCAGGACATGGAACAGCAGGATGGCGGCCACGCAATAACAGTAAATCCGTCCGAAAGGCTCCTGCTGCCGTTCGCCCATGCGCATCAGGCGCAGGATCAGCATGCAGAGCAGGGCCAGTATGACCATCGTCCCCAGGAAACCCCACTCTTCGCCGACCGTACAGAAGATGAAGTCGGTATGCCGCTCGGGCACGAAGCCGTATTTGATCTGCGTGCCTTCGAGGAACCCCTTGCCCCAGAAACCGCCCGAGCCAATGGCGATTTTCGACTGATTGACGTTGTAGTCCGTGCCGAGGGGATCGCTGATGATACCCAGAAAACTCAGGATCCGGTCGCGCTGGTGCTGTTTGAGAATCGAATTGAAAATGTAATCGGTAGAGGGCAGGAAGATCATCGTGCAGAGGAACAGCCCCGCGGTAATCAGGGTGCTGCTCAGGTTCGAACGGAAGGCATAGACGACCACGCCGGTCAGCGACAGCAGCGTCACGGTCAGCAGGCAGGCGTGCAGGTCCATCACGCCGGGCGCGACAAGCGCCATCGTCATGCATAGCAGGATACTCGCCAAGGCCAGCGACGCCAGATAGATCAAACGCGAGCGCCACTCCCCGGTCATCATCGCTTCGGAAAGCGTGCAGACCAGAATGATCGACACGAGCAGCGTCATGGGCGAAAGCAGGAACGACACGATGAAAAGCGCGGCGATCAGCAGTACCGGGATACAGAGCCATTTATTGAGTCCCTCGCGGTAAAGCACGAAAAGAAACGAGCCGAGTACGATGCCCGAGCCGGTGTCGTTCTGCAGGATGATGATAAAGAGCGGGATGCAGATCACCACGCCCACCTTGAAGAGATCGCCCGGGCGGTTGATCGAGAAGGAATAGGCGCTCATCACGCGGGCCAGGGCCAAAGCCGTGGCGATCTTCACGAATTCGACGGGCTGCACGCGGAACGATCCGAATTCGAACCACGCCTTGGCGCCGTTCACCTCGCGGCCGAACATCAGCGCGCCCAGCAGCAACGCCAGCCCTGCGAAATAGGCCGGGTAGGCGAACATGTGGTAGAAGCGTTCGTCGAGCAGCAGCACGACGAGCGCCGTGGTCCACGCCACGCCGATCCACATCAGCTGCTTCATGTAAAAGTGCGAGAAGGAGAAAATATCGGCCGTACCCTCGTCGTACGACGCCGAGGTGATCGACACCCACCCCGCCAGCACGATCAGCACGTACAGCAGGACGGTCCAGAGGTCCACTCCGTAAAAGATACTATGGCGGTTAGCGGTCATACGAAGGGTAATAGATGTTCATATTCTTGATATGCTCCAGCAGGGCCGGACGGCGGATCGTGTCGGTCAGGTAGTACTCCTCCAGCAGGCTGGCGATCGGCAGGGCGGCCGAAGCGCCGAAACCGCCGTTCTCGACATAAACCGAGATGGCGATCTTCGGGTTGTCCTTCGGGGCGAACGACAGGAAGGTCGAGTGGTCACGGCCGCGGGGATTCTCGGCCGTACCGGTCTTGCCGCAGACGTCAAGTCCTTCCAGCCGGGCCGAAGTGGAGGTGCCGCCGACATTGACGCCCCGCCACATGCCGTCGACGATCGGTTCGAAGTGCTTGGGATCGACTTTGGTATAGTGACGTTCGTAAAAACGGCGGTCGAGCGAATCCTGCCCCTCGATCTTCTTGACAATATGCGGAATGTAATAGTAGCCCCGGTTGGCGACGATGGCCGCGAGATTGGCCAGCTGCAAGGGCGTACAGCCCAGCGCATCCTGGCCGATGGCCAGCGAAATGACCGTCAGCGAGTTCCACGAACCCCGGTATTGGCGGTCGTAATACGAGCGGTCAGGCACGTAACCGTTGCCCTCGTCGAGGAAGTCGGAGCCGAGTTTGCGGCCGAACCCGAAACTCTCGACATACTCTTTCCAGACGTCGTAACCGTCTTTCACGCTCTCGTACTTGCGGTTGTCGAGAATGTCGCGGAAAACATAGCAGAAATAGGCGTTGCACGAAGTCGCCACGGCGAAGCGCAGGTCCAGCGGCGAAGCGTGGGAGTGGCATTTCATGCGCCGGCGGCCGACCTGATAGCCTTCGTGGCAGACGTGCAGGTCCGTGGGTTTGAGTACTCCTTCCTGCAGGCCGATCAGGCCCTGCACGAGTTTGAAGGTCGAACCCGGCGGGTATTTGGCTTTTACGGCGCGGCTGAAAAGCGGGTGCCGTTTGTTGTAAATCATCTTCATGTAGTTGTTGCCGCGCTCCCGGCCGACCAGCTCGTCGGGATCGTACGTCGGCGAGGAGACCATCATCAGGATCTCACCCGTCGAGGGTTCGATCGCCACGGCCGCCCCGACCTTGCCGCGCATCAGCTCCTCGCCCAGCAGCTGCAGGCGGGCGTCGATCGTGCTGACGAGGTATTTCCCCGGCTCGGGCAGCGAGTCGTAAACGCCGTTCATATAGGAGCCTTTGATCGCCCCGTGGGTGTCGATCTCCTGGATCTTCACGCCTTTCTTGCCTTTCAGCAGGGATTCGTAAGCCGACTCTACGCCGCTCATGCCCACATAGTCCCCCACCTTGTAATCCGAATGGCGTTTGAGAAAATCGGAATTCACCTCGCTGACGAATCCCAGCAGGTTGCCGCCCACCTTGCGGGGATAGCGGCGGACGGTACGGTAGACGGCATAGAATCCCCGGAAGTTACATTCGTCGAAACGCAGTTTATCCTCCTTGGAGATATAGCTCGTCACCACACGGGGCGCACGGGGGCGCATCCGGGCATTGGCGAGTTCTTTTTCGAGTTTTTCGCGCGAAAGGCCCAGCACGTCGCACATGCGCAGGGTATCGAAGCCTTTTTTGTCGATCTCACTGTAAATCACCATCAGGTCATAGCACTCGCGGCTCTGGACCAGGTACTCCCCCCTGCGGTCGAAGACTTCGCCGCGCGGCGGATACTGCACGACATGTCGCAGCACGTTGGCTTTGGCCAGTTCGTTATAGCGCGAGTCGATGAGCTGGATATAGGCCAGACGGCCGCCGATCAGCAGGAAGACGAAAAGCACCACGCACTGCAGGGTGCGCATCCGAACGAACCCTTCGGAATCTTTCATACGCGCACGGGAAGTTTTGCGGTGAAAATGCGGGCGATAATCCAGATAAAGGCCACCGATACGGCGCTGCTGGCGACGATGCGCACCAGCGTACGCACGATGTGCATCCACGAAAGGGCCTCTAGCGAGAAGAATACGGCATGGTGCAGCAGCACCAGCGCAATCAGGTAATTCAGGAACACGCGCCGCCCGAGCCGGCCGACGCAGGGAACCCCGCCTTCGCGGAGATCGTCACGGGTATACAACGCCCTCAGAAGGGCCGGACGCACGAAAGCAATGAGCAGCGTCGCAATGGTGTTCACCCCGGCGGCTCCCATGGCGAAATCCATCGTGACGCCCATGGCCAGCCCCGATGCGAGCAGCGCCACGGGCGGCGTATCGAGCGGCAGCAGGGCGATGAACGCCACGTAAACGAGCGGATTGAGGTAGATGCTGATCGACAGGTTGTCGAACAGGAAGACCTGCAACAGCGCCGTCACTACGAAAAGCGCAAAATATGGAAGCGTTCTGTGCATCTATTTCAGCCGGGTATGTTGTTCAACTTTTTCACTGTTCTGCAAATCGCGGATTTCGTTCAGGTCGCGGTTCTCGACAAGAATCACATCCGTCAGGCGCGACATTTCGGCCGCCAGGCGCACGCGGACCTTAAAAGCTGTGCGGGTTTCGTTCAGCTCGGCGCTTTCGACCCAGCCGATCAGCACGTCGGCGGGGAAATATTGCGAAAAGCCGGTGGTCACGACCTCCTGTCCGGGCTGCGGATCGGCGTACTTCGACAGTTCGTCCAGCACCACGGTATGGGGATCGGCGCCGTCCCAGTAGATCGAACCGAAGTAATCGGCGCCCACGAGCTTGCCGCTGGCGCGGAACGAGGTGTTGAGTACCGACATCGCCACCGAATAGCGTTCCGTGCAATCGACCACATATCCCGCCATCGAGCCGTCGGACGCCAGCAGGGCCATCTCTTCGGCGACTCCGTCGCGGCGGCCGCGGTTGAGGACGATGAGATTCTGCGCACGATTGACCGTATTCGAAGTCACCGATGCGGTGATGACGCGGTATTTCGAGATTCCGACGTCCTGCATGTAGCTGTCCAGCCGCGCAGCGGTCTCGGCCTCTTCGTACACGGCAAGCCGCTCTTTCATCTCGGCCACATGCGCAAGCAGGTCGCGGTTTTCGCGCCCGAGCGAGAAGTAATGCCGGATGCCCGCGAACATGCCGTGCATGCCGCCGACCACCTGGTTCGAACGCGCCAGCAGCCGGGCCTGCGTGTAGTAGGTCGAGTGGGCGTAATAGCCGACGGCTATCGCTTCGAGTACGACGAACAGCGCCACGACATAGATGCTTCGGATAAACTCTAAGAGCTTGCGCAAGGTTTCTCGTTAATTTAAGATTGCGGGCGCTATGCCCGCAATCCGTATTCATTTATTCACATCTCACTGCCGGCCGGGCCGGAGTGATTTCTAACTATTTCATTAAGAACGAGAAGCGGTTGATGTTCTTCAGCGCGATGCCCGTACCGCGCGCAATGGCGCGCAGGGGATCTTCGGCAATGTGGAACGGAATGCCGGTTTTCTCGTTCAGGCGCCGGTCGAGGCCCTTGATCAGGCCGCCGCCGCCGGCCAGGTAGATGCCGTTCTTCACGATGTCGGCGTAAAGTTCGGGCGGCATGGATTCGAGTACCTTCATCAGCGCGGCGTCAATCTTCGTGAGCGACTTTTCGAGCGCATAGGCGATTTCGCTGTAACTGAGCGATACGGTCTGGGGCAGGGCCGTCAGCATGTTAGGACCCGTCACCACGAAATCCTCGGGCTCTTCGTCCAGGTCGGAAACGGCTGCGCCGACCGAGCATTTGATGGCTTCGGCCGTACGTTCGCCGATGCGGATATTGTGCTGCTGGCGCACGTAGCTCTGGATGTCGTTGGTAAAGACGTCGCCGGCGGTGTTGATCGACTCGGAGCAGACGATGCCGCCCAGCGAGATGCAGGCGATCTCCGACGTGCCGCCGCCGATGTCGATGACCATGTTGCCCTCGGGAGCCTCGACGTCGAGACCGGCGCCCAGCGCCGCCGCCATAGGTTCGTAGATCATGTAGACTTCGCGGCCGCCGGCATGCTCGGCGGAGTCTCGCACGGCACGGATTTCGACGTTGGTCGAACCCGACGGAATACAGATTACCATCCGCAGCGAGGGGGCGAAAAGGCTGCCCGAAGTCTTGACTTTCTTGATCATGCCGCGCAGCATCAGTTCCGTGGCGTTGAAATCGGCGATCACGCCGTCCTTCAGCGGCCGGATCGTCTTGATGTTCGGGTTGGTCTTTTCGTGCATCTGGCGCGCCTGATGGCCGATGGCCACGACCTTGCCCGTATGCACGTCGAGAGCCACGATCGACGGTTCATCGACCACGACCTTGCCGTTATAGATTATCAGCGTGTTGGCCGTACCGAGGTCGATGGCCAGCTCCTGTGTCAGTGAAAAAATTCCCATAATGCTACACCCAACTGTTATATTTCCTAATTATTTTAATCAACGTTCCGTATGTTCTCCGGACTAACCTCCCACCGGGGCCGCCCCCAAGGGGCGACATATCCGGACAAAGGTAACAAAAAGCGAAGGATATTTTTGCATTTTTTTATTATTTTTTTTGATTACATTTGTGGACCGAAACAATCGATCCTTACATGGAATACAAAATCGGAAAAGAGACCCGCTGCGCCGTGATCGGCTACGGCAGCTGGGCGACGGCCATCGTGGGGCTGCTCGCCGCGAACGAAGCCCGCGTCGGCTGGTATGTCCGCAATCCCGAGGTACTCGAAGGGCTGCTCGGCGAAGGGCGCAACCCCCGCTATCTGAGCGACGTGGAATTCGACCGCGAACGCATCGCCCCCTCCGACGACCTCGACAAGGTGGTCCGCGAAGCCGACATCGTCATCCTGGCCACTCCGTCGGCATATCTCAAGACTTTCCTCGAACCGCTGACGGTTTCGCTGCAGGACAAATTCATCGTTTCAGCCATCAAGGGCATCGTCCCGGGCGACTACAAGACCATCGTCGAATATGTCCACGACCGCTACGCACTGTCGTACAAACAGATCGGCATCATCACCGGTCCTTCGCACGCCGAAGAGGTCTCGCGCGGCAAACTCTCCTACCTCACGGTGGTCTGCACCGACCCGGAGAACGCGCAGATGCTGGGCGCGAAATTCGCCACGGACTACATCCACCTGAGCTATTCGACCGACCTGTACGGCATCGAATACGCCGCCATCCTGAAAAACATCTACGCCCTCTCGGTCGGCATCGCCGTCGGGCTGGGTTACGGCGACAACTTCCTCGCGGTGCTGATCGCCAACAGCGCCGGAGAGATGCGCCGGTTCCTCGAAGAGAGCTATCCAGCCGAACGCGACACGCTGGTGTCGGGCTATCTGGGCGACCTGCTGGTGACCTGCTACTCGGTCTACAGCCGCAACCGGCGGCTGGGACTGCTCATCGGCCACGGCTGCACCGTCAAGAGCGCCCTCAACGAAATGACGATGGTCGCCGAAGGTTATTTCGCCGCCGACTGCATCCGCTACATCAACGCCCGTTACAAGATCGAAATGCCGATCGCCGAAATGGTTTACAACGTGCTTTACCAGGGGGCTTCGGCGCGCAAGTGCATGAAAGAACTGACATCCAAATTAATTTGACAATAGCATGGAAACTCTGAAATTAGACATCTCCAAAACGGGCATTGCGGTTTCGGCCGCAATGCAGGCCAAGGCGCAGGCAGCCAACGCCCTGCTCGAATCGGGCAAAGGCGCCGGCAGCGATTTCCTCGGCTGGGTACACCTGCCCTCGTCGATCACCCCGGCCGAAATCGAAGCCATCCAACAGCAGGCCGCAAAGCTCCGCGAGAAAGCCGAAGTGATTATCTGCATCGGCATCGGCGGCTCGTATCTGGGCGCTAAAGCCGTACTCGAAGCCATGACCGATTCGTTCAGGTTCCTGCACAAAAAGCAGACGGAACCCGTCGTGCTGTTCGCAGGCCAGAACATCTCGGAGGATTACACCCACGAACTGCTCGAAGCCGTAAAAGAATACTCGATCGCCACGATCGTCATCTCCAAGTCGGGAACCACGACCGAACCGGCCATCGCATTCCGCCTGATTAAAGCCGAGATCGAAAAGCGTTACGGCAAGCAGGAAGCCGCCGGGCGCATCGTAGCCATCACCGACAAGGCGCGCGGCGCACTGAAGACGCTCGCCGACAACGAAGGTTACCCGACGTTCGTCATTCCCGACGACGTGGGCGGACGCTTCTCGGTGCTGACTCCCGTGGGGCTGCTGCCGCTGGCGGCCGCCGGCGTAGACATCGCAGAACTGGTACGCGGCGCACCGGAAATGGAGCGCGCGACGGCCGACGGCACGCCGTTCGAAAAGAACCCGGCGGCAGTTTACGCAGCCATGCGCAACGAGTTGTACGAAGGCGGCAAGAAGATCGAAATCCTCGGCTCCTACGAGCCTAAGCTCCAATACATCAACGAGTGGTGGAAACAGCTCTACGGCGAGAGCGAAGGCAAGGACGGCAAGGGCATCTTCCCGGCCAGCGTGACGCTGACGGCCGACCTGCACTCAATGGGACAGTATATCCAGGACGGCGAACGCACCCTGTTCGAGACGATCATTTCGGTCGCAAAACCCGCCCGCAAGGTAGTCGTCGAAGCCGACGGGGAGAACCTCGACGGCCTCAACTTCCTCGCAGGCAAGCGTATTTCGGAAGTGAACCGCATGGCCGAGCTGGGCGTGCAGCTGGCCCACGTGGACGGCGGCGTTCCGAACATCCGCATCGAAATTCCGCAGATCGACGCGCATGCCATCGGTTCGCTGCTCTATTTCTTCGAACGCGCCTGCGGCATCAGCGGCTACATCCTCGGCGTCAATCCGTTCGACCAGCCCGGCGTGGAGGCATACAAGAAGAATATGTTCGCCCTGCTGGACAAACCCGGATACGAGGAGGCTTCGAAAGCCATCAAAGCACGGCTGTAACAATACGCCCGGAAAGTAAAAGGCGGAGTCATATGGGACTCCGCCTTTTTGTTTTGCCGGGTTCACGCACCCCCGGCCGGACGAAAAGGAGGAAGGGAGCGGGCCGGGAAGGAGCGGAGCCGGGCCGAAAGGGACCGAAGCTTGATTTGCGCAGGAATGAGACGCATCGGGATGGGAAAAGGAGGATCGGGACGCTCCGGGGGGGGGCAGGTTTCCGTTGGCACAAAAAATGCTCCCGTGACGTTATCTCCACCGTCGATAAGCTTATGAAAGGACGTCCGTTATTGGTTCTGCTGCTGTTTGCGGCATCGGCAGCCATCCTCGCAGGGATGTACTACGCCGCGACGCACGAAGGTGCGGCAGCCCGGCACGACAAATGGGCCGACGTGCTGTCGGACCTCGACGCATGCAGCCGCCGCAAGCACGTCAAATCGGCGCAGTACGATCATTTCGCCGGGATCGCCGGCGAAGAGCGGGAACACGATGCGGAACGGCTGTTCCGGGCCATGGCCCATGCCGAACGGCTTCAGGAATACAACTGCGCCAATGCCATCGTCCGGCTCGGCGGCCACTATTCGCCGCCGTCGAAAGTCACCGTATTTCGGGGCACGACCGACGACAACCTGCGCCGAAGCATCGACTACGAACGCCGCCCGCCGGAGGGACGGCACACAGCCGACATCGACCGCGCCCTGCAAAAAGGCAACCGCTATGCGGCCCGCGTGCTGATCTGGGCTCGGGCCGGAGACATGCGGCATCTGGCGCTGATGGAAATCTGCCGCCGCCGTCTAACGGGCAACGGCATTGCGGGCGCACAGGAGGGTATCGCCGGCAGTGCGACAAACGATGGCACGGCAGGCAATGCGGCAGATGGCCGCAAGATTTTCAAAAGAAGCGATAGGTCGGACGGCACGGCAGGCAACCCCGCAAACGGAACAACACGCAATTCGGCAGCCAGTCTGTCTGACGCTACGGCCGACGGCGCCCCGAAAGGCTATCTGGTCTGTCCGACCTGCGGCAACATCTATCCGGCCGGTTACAGCGATCCTTACTGTCCCTACTGCCTGACCGACGGACGGAGGTTCGTCCCGTTCGAAGATTGACACCCGTCCGTCGAATCCGGAATTTCACACGCCTTCCGCAAGCCGCGCGACCGAATCGGCCAGACAGGATGCCCAGCGGTCGTCGGAATTGAACCGCCCGATATGGATCAGAGGTTTGGTTTTGCCGTGGAAATCGCTGCCGCAGGTCATCAGCGCCCCACAGCGCTGAACCAGCGGCGCGAAATAGGCGATTTGCCGATCATCGTGGTAATTATTGAAAACTTCCAGCCCTTCGGCCCCGCGTTCCAGCAGTTTCTCGGCAATACGCTCCCGCCCGCGCAAATTGAGTCCGGGATGCGCGACCACCGGCACGCCCCCGTTGTCGCGCACCAGTTCGACGGCGTCGCAGTAGCTCATATAGTCCACCGGGACGAAAGCAGGTTTGCCCTGCGCGCCGAAGTCGAGGTAAAAGTTGATATAAGGCATCTCTCCCCGCGCACCGTCCTCCCGATAGGGAACCAGCAGCGGCGTATCGCATCCGGCGTCGGAGAGCATCACTTCGGCGATCAGCTCCAGCGT
>CAKVKI010000067.1 GCA_934754975.1 uncultured Alistipes sp.
CGACTACGTCGTGGACTGTTACCTGCTGATCCGCCTGCGCGAAATGTCACCCGAAGCGCTGGCCGCCGTGCAGCGCAAGATCGAAGAGTATCCTTCGGCGAACAACCATGCGCTCAAGGTTTACGACAACCAGCTGGGCCCCATTCTCTTCGAGATCCGCAGTTTCCGCAATATCGTCTTTTCGGTCAGCGGCATCACGCTGCTGATCGCCCTGATGGGGCTGGTGGGCTACCTGGGCGACGAAATGCGCCGCCGCAGCAAGGAGATCGCCCTGCGCAAGGTGAACGGCGCTTCGACCTGGGACGTCCTGCGCCTGCTGGCGCGCGACGTGCTGTGGATCGCCCTCCCGTCGATCGTCGCCGGCGCCGTGGTGAGCCGCTGGGGCGCGACCTTCCTGGTAGACAGTTTCGTCGAGCGGGTGCCCCTGCACTGGTGGCTCTTCGCCCTTTGCGGTGCGGTCGTCCTGCTGATCGTCTGCGCCGTCCAGCTCTTCCGTACGTGGCGTATCGCCAATGCCAACCCGATCAATATGATTAAAACCGAATAGACGCCATGAAAATCGCATTCCGTAATTTCCTCACGACGCTGCGGCGCTATAAAATCTCGTCGCTGCTCAACGTCGTCGGCCTGACGCTGGCTTTCACGGCCTTCTATGTCATTATGACGCAGGTGTGGTGGGAGCTGAGCTACAACCGTTCGCTGACGGATGTCGAACGCATCTACCTGGTCGAGAACGAGGACTGGTATGAACCCGGCATGTGGTCGTCATGGCTCAACCGGCCCGTTTCCGAGCGGACCATCGCTTCGACGGCCGGCGTCGAGGTCGGGGGCTGCATGTGGGGCGGTTTCGGCGCCGGGACCTGCTGGACGCGCAACGAAGCTTCGTTCGGATACAACAAATTCTCCGCTTCCGACGGTTCGGTGTCGCTGCCGCTGCTCGATGTCTTCGCTTTCCGTTCGGTCGCAGGCGACGTACACGACCTTCGAAAACCGAAGAGCGTCATCGTCTCGCGCTCGGCCGCCGAACGGATGCAGGTCGGCGTGGGCAGTCTCATCTGGGTCGATACCGACGAACCCAAGCCCGGCGAAGCGATGGAGGTCGTGGCCGTGTTCGAGGATTTTCCCGGCAATTCGCTGCTGGGGGAGTGCGAGGTGGTGAAAGACTTGGGCGAAACGAATCTTTATGACACTTCGGAGTGGAGTTTCAACTATTTCGTCAAGTTCCGGCCCGGAGCCGATCCCTCCGAATTCGCACGCCAGTGGACGAAAGTGCGGGAAGAGATGCAGCGCGAAGCGGCCGAGAAACGCGCGGCGGCCGGAGACGGCGCAGATAAAGACGATGAGGACGACGATGCGTCGGACATTTACGGCGTGCGCCTCAGCCCCGTAGCCGGTCTCTATTTCGAATCCGATTCGCAGGCGCCCTGCCAACAGGGTTCGGTCGTGACGACCTATACGCTGCTGGGCATCGCCGTGCTGGTTATCGTGCTGGCGTTCATCAATTTCGTCAATTTCTTCTTCGCGCTGGTTCCGGTGCGGATACGTACCGTCAATACATTCAAGGTCTTCGGTGCGCCCGCCGGGTCGCTGCGGTTCAATTTCGTTTTCGAAGCCTTCGGACTGGTCCTGCTTGCCTTGTTGATAGCGTGGTATGTGGCCTTTGCGCTGCAGGGCACCGAATTCGCCAGCTATATTCCGGCGCCGCTGGCCCTATCGCAGAACCTGCAGGTCGTGGGCATGGTCGTCGGAGCGGCTTTGGTCATGGCGCTCGCCGCCAGCCTCTACCCGGCGTGGTACATCACCTCGTTCGCTCCGGCTCTGGTGGTCAAAGGGTCGTTCGGCGGAAGCCGCAGCGGCCGCCGCCTGCGTACGCTGCTGCTGGGCGTGCAGTTCTTTATCTCGATCGGACTGATTGTCGCCACCTGCTTCATACGCCTCCAGCACGACTATATGATGCGCTACGACATGGGCTTCGACAAAGAAAACCTCCTCGCCGTGCGGCTCTCCGAACGCGGGGCGGGAAGTTATGACGCCCTTCGGCAGAAACTTCTCGCCGACCCTCAGGTAAAGGATGTTACGGGCGCTGCGAGCCGTTTGGTGTCGGTAGGACGTATGGGCTGGGGCCGGGAATTTAAAGGGAGACAGATCGCGTTCCAGAGTTATGTCGTGCAGCCGAATTTCCTGCGTGTGATGGGGATTCCGATTACCGACGGGCGCGATTTTCTGGAGAGCGACGCCGTGAAAGAGCGCGGAGCGATGATCTTCAACGGGGCGGCGCGCCGTGAATTCGAGATGCAGGTCGGCGACCGGATCAGCGGCTTCCTTTCGCCCGACGAACAGATCGTGGGCTTTTGCTCCGATTTCAATTTCAAGCCCCTGCAATACGGTGTATCGCCCTTCTGTTTCTATCTTCTTCCGAAGAAAATCCAGCAGGAAAATTACTGGCACCTGCCTCATGTGGTCTATGTGCGTATGACGCCCGGAGCCGATATTGCGGCTGTTACCGCTCATATCCGCCGCTGTATCGCGGAGGTCGATCCCCGCACGGAGCCGGGCGATATCGTTGTCCGTGTTTTCGACGAAGAGTTAGGCCGCGAGTATGAGAATGAACGCAGGCTGACCACGATCGTCGGGCTGTTCGCCCTGCTGGCCGTGGCGATCGCCCTGATGGGCGTCTTCGGGCTGGTGTTGTTCGAGACCCAGCACCGCCGCCGCGAAATCGCCGTACGCCGGGTGATGGGAGCTTCGCGGGGCGAAATCCTCGCCATGTTCAACCGCCGTTATGTCGTGCTGGTCGTCGTTTGCTTCGTGCTGGCCGCGCCCGTGAGCGCGTGGGCGGTCATGCGCTGGCTGTCGGGCTTCGCCTACGCCGTGCCGCTTCATTGGTGGGTGTTCGCCGCCGCGCTGGCCGCCGTGCTGGCCGTTACGGCGCTGACCGTCACCGTCCGTTCGTGGCATGCCGCCAACGAGAATCCGGCGGAGTCCGTGAAATCCGAATAAATAAAACTAATATCAACAATAAAAACCTGTTTGTTATGTCAATGCTGAAAATCGAGAACCTCAAGAAGGTTTTCCGTACCGAAGAGATCGAGACCATCGCGCTGAACGGCGTTTCGTTCGAAGTGAAGGAGGGGGAGTTCGTCGCCGTCATGGGTCCCTCGGGCTGCGGCAAATCGACGCTGCTCAATATTTTGGGCCTGCTGGACAACCCCACGTCGGGCAGCTACATGCTGCTGGACCACGAAGTGGGAAACTTCAAGGAGAAGGACCGCACGAAGTTCCGCAAGGGCAACATCGGCTTTGTCTTCCAGTCGTTCAACCTGATCGACGAGCTGAATGTCTTCGAGAACGTCGAACTGCCGCTGATCTACATGCGCGTCAAGGCTTCCGAACGCAAGCGCCGCGTGAACGAAATCCTGAGCCGCATGAACATTTCGCACCGCGCCGAACACTTCCCGCAGCAGCTTTCGGGCGGTCAGCAGCAGCGTGTGGCCATCGCCCGCGCCGTGGTGTCGAATCCCAAGCTGATCCTGGCCGACGAGCCTACGGGCAACCTCGACTCGAAGAACGGCCGTGAGGTGATGGAGCTGCTTTCGGAGCTGAACCGCGAGGGCACGACGGTCATCATGGTAACCCACTCGCAGCACGACTCGACCTATGCCCACCGGGTGCTGCACCTGTTCGACGGCGAGCTGGTCAAGGACCTCGCCAACAAACTCTGATTCCGCCGGGAACAATAAAAAGTCCATGCCGCAGGCAGGGAGGGCCGGATTCGTCCGGCCTTTTTTTATGCCCGCTATTTCGGGAGATATGCGCTTTTACCTGCCTGCCGCACGGCGCGAATGTGTTTTTCAATCCTCAATTATCGGCCTTGCATCCGCCTGAAAGCCGGTTTTGGCCTTTTTAGGTATTTTCACGTATTGACCCGCATGGTTGAAGTTCCGACTTTTGTAGGCCCAAACAATCTTGCTTATGAGAATGATTTTACCTGTGTTGCTGTTGCTGGGGGTGTTTTGCTCCTCTTATGCGCAGCAATCCGATATGGAACCGGCGACGCCTTCGGTCGGGGAACTTTCTGCGGAAATCGCAGCGCTCAAGGCCAAAACCTCTGCATGGGATAAGGTGTTGGCCGCTTTGCCCCGCATTTCGGGCTATGTCCAGGCCGGTTATGAATGGAGCGATGTCTCCTCGACCTTCTTCATCAAGCGCGTGCGCCTGAATCTGGCGGGGACTATTGCTCCGAAACTGGACTACCGCGTTCAGCTCGAATTCGCATCGCCGAAGATCGTGGACGCCTACTTGTGTTACCGTCCGTTCAATGCGCTGAATTTCCAGCTGGGCGAATACAAACTTCCCTTTTCGATCGAGAATACCGAATACGTGCCGCTCAGGTACGAATTTATCGAATACCCGCTTTCGCTGCGCAAACTGATGGGTTTCAGTGATCTTTGCGGACTTTCGGCCACGGGGCGCGACATGGGCGTACAGGCTTTCGGCGGATTCTTCCGGCGCGACGGATACAGCATCCTGAACTACAATTTCGGCGTTTTCAACGGCGAAGGGCTGAATGTCAGGGATAAGAACAAAAGCAAGGATATCGTGGCCCGGCTGACGCTGAAGCCTGTCGCCGGCCTGCAGGTTGCCGGGTCGTATTACTGGGGCGAGTACGGCGAGGATTACCTGAAGCGCGTCCGGTATGGTGTCGGCGCCTGCTATGACCGCGGTCCGGTGGTCGTGCGGGGTGAGTATATCGGCGGCACGACGGGCGACCTCGACAGCGAGGGCTGGTATGCCGTAGCCGGGTGGCGCGTGACGAAGACGCTGCTGCCGACGGTGCGTTACGACACCTTCCTGGAAAATTCGGCCCTGCATTCGAGCCGCCAGACCAACTATACGGCCGGCGTTACATGGCAGCCGGTGAAGTGTCTGCGTTGCCAGTTGGATTATACTTACGAAGATTTCGCTGCACGGGACATTTCCGGGCGCAATGTCGTTGCGCTGATGCTCTCCGGCATATTTTAACCTTAAAAATAGAAAAACATGAAAAAATGGATGGAACAGTTCCGGGTCGAAGACTGGGTAGTCGTCTGGGTGAGCATACCCCTGCTGGCACTGGCGGCGGTCGTGCCCGGCGGATTGCCCAAAGTTCCCGCGACACTGCTGGGCGGCGCCGCGTGGAGCAATATCGCTTATCTCTTCGCCATCGTGCTGGCGGTGCTTTACGCCGGATGTCTTTTGCTGCGCCGTCCGCTCAAAGGGCTGCTGCCGTCGCTCGTGGCGGTTTTCGCCGTCTCGCTGCTGGCGCAGATCGTGGCTAAAGTTCCCGCCGTATCGTATTATGGATTCGAATCGGTTTTCTTTTCGGTACTCTTCGGCCTGCTGATCCGCAACGTGTGGCGTGTCCCGGAGTGGCTGAAACCCGCGATTCAGGGTGAATTTTACATCAAGATCGGCGTCGTATGCCTCGGAGCTACGATCCTTTTCAGCGACGTGATGAAGTCGGGCGTTTTCGGCCTGGTGCAGGCCTGCCTGGTGGTCGCCGTCGTCTGGTTCTTCGCTTACCGGGTTGCGCGCCGGATGAAGGTCGATGAGCGTACGGCGATGATCCTTTCGAGCGGCGTCTCGATCTGCGGCGTTTCGGCCTGTATCACGGCGGCCCGCGTGGCGGGCGGCGACGACCGGAAACTCTCCTACATCGTTTCGCTGGTGCTGATCGTCGTCGTGCCGATGATCTACCTGATGCCGTGGCTGGCAAATACGATCCTTCCCCTGATTTTCGACGATCCGCATGTCATGCAGGAGGTTGCCGGCGCATGGATCGGCGGCACGATCGACACCACGTCGGGCGTGGCGGCGTCGAGTACGATCGTCGGCGAGGTCGCCAACCAGCATGCCGTAATTATCAAGGCGGCTCAGAACGTGCTGATCGGCGTGGTGGCGTTTTTCATCGCGCTTTACCTCTCGACCCGCCGCGGCGGTAAGGGCGCTCAGGCTCCGTCGCTGGGCATCGTGTGGGAGAAGTTCCCGAAATTCATCATCGGCTTCGTCGCGGCTTCGCTGGTTTTCAGCATCCTGCAAAGCAACGGCCTGTTTACGGCCGATGTGAAAGGCAGGCTGGCCGAGCCGGGTGTGGCCAAGATGTTTTCGACGGTCTTTTTCTCGCTGGCCTTCGTTTGCGTGGGGCTGGATACGCGCCTGAAAGACATCGTTTCGAAGGAGAACCGCAACGCCCTGTGGGCTTTCCTCGCGGCGCAGGCTTTCAATATCGTCGTTACGCTCGTCCTTGCCGTTGTGCTGTTCGGCATCCTTAAACCGATGCTGGGCTAGCGCAGTCCGCATAATATCGCATACGCCCCGGCTCTTTGGAGTCGGGGCGTTTCGTGTCATACATCAAATATAAAATGGTTTTGCAGCCCGGATAAAGTATTTTTAAGCCTTTTTATCTGGTTGGATAATTAGCTTTGTTGCGACAATCCCGTGAAAAACAGTGCTGCTGAAACTTCCCGGCTCCGGATGCTTTTTCCGGGGCCTAAATATGAATAACTAAAAAACTGTATGTATGGCAAAAGTAAAAGTCAAATTGCGGAATTCGACGGTCCGGGGGAAAGCGGGTGTAATCTATTACCAGCTTTGCCATAAACACAAATCCCGGCAGATAACCACCGGAATCCACCTTTATCCCGAACAGTGGGACGCCCGGCGGGAGCGGGTAATCGTTCCCCTGACGGGGCGGGACGGCGTGATGCCGGTCTTCCAGCAGCAGATCGACAGCGATTTGTGTCTGCTGCGTACGATTATCCGGAATCTGGAAATCCGGCGGGAGGAGTACGGTCTTTCGGATATCATCGGGCAGTTCCGGTCGTCCGAGCGGCTTTCTGTTTTCGCTTACCTCGAAAAGCAGATCGCTTATCTCCGGGCGAACGGGAAGTTGGGAACGGCGCGGAATTACCGGCGTACGCTGAACAGCTTCGCCGGGTTTCTGAACGGAGTGGACATCCCGTTTTCCCTGCTGGACGAACAGCTGGTAGGCCGGTATAACGATTGGCTGCAGCGGAGACGGATTGTGCGCAATACCGTCTCTTTTTATATGCGGGTGCTGCGTGCTGTTTTCAACAAGGCGGTCCGGGAGGGCGTCGTGGCGCAGAATCACCCGTTTCAACATGTTTATACGGGCGTGGACCGTACCCGCAAGCGTGCCGTCGGCGAGGAAACCGTCGTACGGCTCCAGCGATTGAACCTGGAACACTCCCCGTCGCTGGCGCTGGCCCGTGATGTTTTTATTTTCAGTTATTGCGCCCGGGGCATGGCGTTCATCGATATTGCGTTCCTGCGCAGACAGGACATCGCCGGAGGGACGATCTGTTATGTCCGCCGCAAAACGGGACAGCGCCTGGCGATCCGTATCGAACCCTGTATGAACACTATAATCGAACGCTATTCGGAAGTTGCGCGTGCGTCGGACTACGTCTTTCCTTTGCTGAATACCGAAGAGCCGGCCCGGGCGTTTTCCCAGTATCAGACTGCTTTGGGATATTACAACCGCCGGTTGAAACGGCTGGCCGAACTGCTGGAACTGGAAACGCCGCTGTCGTCCTATACTTCCCGCCATACATGGGCGACCACGGCCCGGAACCACAATGTTCCGTTGTCGATCATCAGTGCGGGAATGGGGCATGTTTCGGAGAAAACGACCCAGATTTATCTGGCTTCGCTCGAAAACTCCGTGATCGATCAGGCGAACCGGAGCATAATAGCTTCATTGTATGTGTAATATCTCTTTGTAAGAGATGCGATTTGTTTGTAATTAATTGATATGTAATTGAATAATGCGTCGCTTGCGTTCGGTTTTTAGAACTCTGCAAAAGATTTGTTACGGAAACTTTGACAATCCCCGATAAATTATACATGCCGGCATATGAAGGTCGAATCGTGTCGGCACTGGTCCCGCCATAAAAAATCGCTGATATTCAACTCTTTTTAACGCAAACAAACCCTCCATATATGAAAATAAAGGATAAAAGATTTGTGCATATCCTTTATTTTTAATATTTTTGCAAGCAACATTGATGTCTCTTACAAAGAGACTGTACTGCAAAAATGTGAAAGTGTTCTTATGGGAGGCGCGTAAATGATTGAAAATCATTATGTTGTGTGGTTTTCGATGTCCCCATGGAATGCTTTTTTCTTAACTATACCTCCTCTTTTTCGACCTTTTTCAGTCTAAAGTCAGCACGATGAACAGTCAGGATACAACTGCCGAATGGTATGTGTTGCGTGTAACCTACCAGCGGGAACTTTCGACGAAGGAATATCTTGACAAACTGAATATTGAAAACTTCGTACCGATACGGGTGGTGCGCCGCCGGAATTCAAAAGGCCGGTTTTTCCGGGCTTGTGAAGCCGCCGTACACAACTATATTTTCATCCGTTCGACGCGCGAGGTTATCGACAGGCTGAAAACCTTCCAACTGCCGATCCTGCGCTATGTGATGCACCAGCAAAACGGTGAGAATCAGATTATGGTGGTTCCCGAAGACCAGATGCGGAATTTTATCTCCGTCGCGGGCAATGAAGACGAACAGGTGCTTTTCATCTCGCCCGAGGAGGTCGCCTTGTCGAAAGGAGACAAGGTGCGGATTACGGGCGGCGTATTCGAAGGAGTCGAGGGTTTGCTTATGCGTGTGAAGAATTCCCGGGGGAAACGGGTCGTGGTCAAAATCGACGGCATTACGGCGGTAGCTACCGCCTCTATCCCCTCCGCATTGGTTGAAAAGATTTGATGGACGGTCGGGTGTATCCTGATTCTAGAGATTGATTTTCTTGTTGTTATGACGCCGGAATATTTGAAAGAAGTGCTGCCTTCCCTGCTGAATGCCAATTTGGCGGAGGCGACGAACATCCGCCTGCTCTCATTGGCGCGGGCGTATGCCGCACTTTGCAATCTGGCGACGTTCGATTCGCCGGACGGTGAATACGGAACCCGGGCAGCCTGGCTTCGGAAAATCAATACGCTGTTCGGCGTGCTGCGGGAGCGCTGCCGCCGGGAACCTGAGCTTGCAATGCGTGCCCGGATGGCCCACGCGATGTACACTCTCGTGTGCGAAACGATGCCTGGACGCGAACTGCAAAAGAAAAATATCTGTTTCGCTATAATGGACGAACAGGTGCAGGAGTATATGAATAACGGCGATACACAGGTTTCTTCGCTGCCTGCCGGGATGAAATCGCAGGAGCAGGCAAGCGTCTGCAACTGCCTGATCGACCTGCTTGCACCCTGCCCGGCTGCGGACGATGAATATTTGCTGTTCCTGAAGCGGCAGATTGCCGGCTGGGTCGCCGAAACGGACCGGGACGGCAGCTGGCCCGGCGTGTCGCCGGATGTCGCGCTGGAGCGTATCGCGGTGATGGACCGGTATTCCTGCATGTTCCTCGACAAAACGAATGACCAGACGGTAAAGCGGTCATTCGAATACTGGCGGAGGTCTTTGCGGGTTCCCGAAGATACGGGGAATTTCGACCCGAATTACCTTCATACGCTGGGTCGGCTGTACGATGCCTTATCGCAGGGACGCGCATGTCCCGCCGCCAAAGCCGCTGCGCAGCGGATCGCCCGCTTTATGTACGGTTACAGCCGGACTTTTCCGGCTAGGAATGATGCCTGGTTTTACTGTACGGCTTATATTATCCATTACATTGCTGAAGGGGTCGAGGCGCGACTGGAGGCAGGATTGGAACGACATATCGCATAATGAACTGACCGACGATTTCTCCCGCTTGATTGCTGTCGGTATGAAAACCTCTTCTTCCTCAGAACAAACAAATGAATCAGTATGGCAATGCCTCTTTGCTACACAGTCATCATTCCCTTTTTTATTGCCCTTTTCTTAGTCGGGTGGATTCATCCCAGGTTGGTGAAGATTGCCCTGCTGAAAAATATCGTCGACAATCCGGATGCCCGTAAATTGCAGCGTACACCGGTTCCTGTTCTGGGTGGTGTCGCCGTTTTTTTCGGTATCGTGATCGCTATCGGGTGCATGAGCGCCGTCGTGGATTGTTCCAGTTTGCCGGTCGTAATTATGGCCATGATGGCGATGCTCTATACCGGTACGATGGATGACATCCTGAATCTTTCCCCCTCTTTGAGGCTTCTGATTGAGATAATTGTTGTATTGCTGCTGATCTTCGTTGGCGGCTATTGCATAAACGATTTCCACGGGTTGTGGGGTGTCGGATCGCTCTCTGTGTGGTATGCGGTACCCCTGACCGTTTTTGCAGCGGTAGGTATTATCAATGCCATTAACCTGATGGACGGCGTTAATGGCCTTTCGTCGGGGTACTGCATCATGGCCTGTATTATGTTCGGTGCGCTGTTCCATCTTGCCGGCGACGGGGCGATGACCATCCTTGCCGTGGTTTCGGTAGGCGCCTTGATTCCTTTCTTCCTGCATAATGTATTCGGCAAAACCTCGAAGATGTTTATCGGCGACGGCGGAACGTTGGTCATGGGGACTGTCATGTCCGTTTTCGTGATTGCAATGCTCCAAACCGGATCCCCGGTTACGGCGTATGTCGGCCCGAATGTCGGGATGGTGCCTTTTGTGCTTGCGGTGCTGTCGGTGCCCGTATTCGACACACTGCGTGTCATGTCGACCCGCATGCTGAAAGGCGCATCTCCGTTCCGTCCCGATAAAACGCATCTGCATCATATGTTCATCGACCTGGGATGTTCCCATGTCGCGACGACACTGGCTATCCTGACGCTGAATATATCGGTAGTGCTGTGCTGGTGGGGATTGGAAGTCGCAGGTTTTTCGACCGATGTTCAGTTGTATGCGGTCGTTGCTATGGGCCTGCTGGTTACTTCGGGCCTGTATCATTTCATGCAGTGGCATATACGCCGCAATACGAGATTTATGGGCATCATACGGCGGTTGGGATACAAAACCCACATCAGTCGCACGGGCGTTTTCTTCTGGCTGCAGCAGGCTATAGATAAGGTCTGATTTTGACATGACGGAATGTCCCGTGTTAGCCGGTTATTTACATAATATTCCTAGAAAAATTATTCTGAAATAAAACGACATAATCAAAACATGAAAGGTCTACTCTTAGCGGGCGGCAGCGGGAGCCGTTTGTATCCGATCACGAAGGGCGTAAGCAAGCAGCTTCT
>CAKVKI010000068.1 GCA_934754975.1 uncultured Alistipes sp.
GTTCAGGCTGCTGCGCACCTGTTCGTATTCGCGGATGGAGACGTTCTCGATGTTTTTCTGGCGGCTCAGCGTCTGGGCGTCGAGTTTGCCGTTGATGAAGTCGGCTTCGCTCATGCGGTACTGCGCTTGGGCCGTCACCATGGCTTCGGCGGCGCTCCGCAGGACCGAGAGCTGCTGCACGGCCAGGGTATATTGCTGAATGATCTTGATGCGCTGCTCTTCGAGCCAGCGATCCGTGTCCAGCTCGACCTGTTCGATGCGCCGTTTCTGCTGTTTGATCTTGTTGCGGCGGTTGAATATCTCGTCGATGGGCAGCGAGAACGATGCGCCGACGTTCCACCAGCTCTGTTCGCGGCCGGTCGTGGTCGTGGTCCAGATCTGGTTGCTGTTGTCCTGGTAGTTCTGGTTGTAGATGTCCGACGAACCGTAATTGTAGTTGGCGTTGACCTTGAAGTAGTGCTGCCAGGTGCGGCGCACGTTCTTCAGTTCGCGCTGTTCTATTTCGACGGCTTTGTTGTAATACTCGACCTGCGGCGTGTGGCGCGCGTTTTCGAGCAGCAGGTGCAGCGGCGGCAGCTGCAGGCCGATGTAATCGTCGGGCGCAAGCCGCTGCAGGTCGCTGTATTCGAATTCGGAGTCGGGGGTGTTGCCCTGCGCCGTCGCCGCGACGGCAGTCAGCAGCAGCCATAGTGAGAAAATCGCTCTTTTCATAATTATACGTTTTCTTTCTGTATGAACGCCGTAAATGTACGCAGAATTATTTTCAGGTCGAACCACGGCGACATTTTGCGGGCGTACTCGATGTCGAGCTGTTTGCGCTGTTCGGGCGACAGTTTGCCCGCCTGTCCGCGTTTTTCGACCTGCCACAGGCCCGTAAGGCCCGAGGGACACATGAAACGTTCGATATATTCGTCGCTTGTCAGGCGTTCTGCTTCGTAGAGCGGCAGCGGGCGGTTGCCCACCACCGACATGTCGCCCCGCAGGATGTTGAAAAGCTGCGGCAGTTCGTCGATGCTGTATTTGCGCAGGAAGCGGCCCAGGCGTGTGATGCGGGGATCGTTTTCGATCTTCACGAAAGCATTTTCCTGTTCGGTCTCCATATGCTGCTGGTGGGTCTCTTCGGCGATCACGAAATCATCCGCATAAAGCATTCCGTTTCCGGTGTCCTCCAGCAGTTTGCGCATTTCATCCTCGTCGAGTACCATTTTTCCCGAATCTTCTTCCTGCGGCTGGGCGGCGTATTGGTTCAGTTCGCTCAGCTCTTTGAGCCGCTGGTCGGCGTCGGTACGCATCGAGCGGAATTTCAGGAAATCGAAAATCCGGTAATTGCTGCCTACGCGCTTCGATTTGTAGACGATCGGTCCCGGGCTGTCGAGTTTGATGGCTATCGCCACGACGATCAGCAGCGGCGAGAGCAGGAGGATCGCCGAAAGCGATGCCGCGATGTCGAACGCCCGTTTCCAGAGCGGCATGCGGAAAATCTGCACTTCCGGAGTGTTTTGCGCGACGGGTGTCTGCGTGAAGGTGTAATCGCTCATGAACTGCAGCATGCGCAGGAACTCCTTCTGCGGCATGTCTCCCGGAATGGCGCTGTTTACCCCTGCACGAAGGTACTCGCGGCGTTCCTTTTCGGTCAGTTCGCCCGAGGTGATGAGTACGATGCCTCCGCCCGGCCACGAATGCAGGAGCCGGATGTTGGAAAGGTCGGCCGCCGGATCGCGCTGTTCGTAAAGGATGAACGCATGCTCCGCCTTGAGCGACGTCAGCGTACGCATCGCCGAGCTGATGTCGCCCACGACGTACATCCTGCCTTCGACCATCTCCGAGAAGCGGGCCGTACGGTTGCCTTTGCCTTTGATGTAAATGACGGGGTATTTCAATTCAGAATCCTTTTAATGCGTATTTTGAGTTCCTGCGGGTTGAACGGTTTGACGATGTAGTCTTCCGCGCCCTGCTCCAGCAGGCGGATGCGTTCCGAGGTGCTGTCCTCGCTCGAAAGCATGACGACCGGGATTTGCTTGAACAATTCGTTGTTTTTCAGGTATTCCAGGAATTCGTCGCCGCGCATTTCGGGCATGCGGATGTCCGAAATGATCAGGTCCGGCATGTTGCCGCCCAGCAGCCATTTGATGGCGTGCAGCGGATTCTGCACGTAGTAGCAGGCGTAATCCGCCTGGAGGTATGCGTAAAGAATTTTGGCGATCTGCTCCTTATCGTCTACGATCAGTATTTTTTTCTTATCCATGTCGATTCGTTCGTTACAGTGGGTGTTGTCGCAATTGTGACCGGTTCCGGAACATGCCGCAGGGGCATACAGGCCGGGTCCGGGAGTTTTTGGCCTGAAATTTAACGTAAATGTAGTAAATATTCGCTATGAGTCACTTTTTTCCCGTTGCAAATATCTGAAAAATATTTGTTATTCTAAACTTTTGAGGTAATTTATAACGCAAAAACGTCCGGCTTTTCACGCTCCGGGTTCACCGTGATATTAATTTTTTTTGGAAATACTATGGCGTTAATCAAAAAAAATGGTATTTTTGTGCAATTGTCCGGGCTTTCCGCAGCCGGACGGTTTTGTTAAACCGATGAAGCGATGGAGTGTAACGAATGCGTAAATTCCGACGGCGGCCGTCCCCGGTTACTCGTAGCCGAGGATAACCCGAGTAATTTCAAACTGGTAGAAGTGCTGTTGCGTCGTGATTACGAATTGGTGCATGCATGGGACGGCCGGCAGGCTGTCGATATGTTCGCCGACGTACACCCCGATCTGGTGTTGATGGATATCAACATGCCCGTCATGGACGGTTATGACGCTCTGCGGCTTATCCGCGAGATCGCCCCCGACATTCCCGTCATCGCACTTACGGCCTATGCTTTCGAGACCGATCGTCAGCGTATGTTTCAGGCCGGATTCAACGAATGCCTTGCCAAGCCGCTGCGCGCGGACGAGCTTCGCAGTCGTATCGCTTCGCTGCTTGCGCAGTAAAAGAGAAAACTATGACCGGTAATCAAGCGATAAAACACTGGACGCTGCTGCTCCTGAGTTGCTGTGTCCTGCTGCCTGCACTGCTTCGGGCCGAAGAGTCCCGCGGACGGGAGAGCATTCTGATTATTTCATCCTACAATCCCGACACGCGCCGCATGTCGAGTTTCATCACGGAATTCGAGCGCCAGGTCGTGGCGTCGGGCGTGCCGTGCGATATTTACATCGAAACGCTCGAATGCAAGAGCATCAACGATGCGCCTCTCTGGATTTCGCAGACCGACAATCTGATAACCCGTTACGAATCCAAAGGGGGCCTGCGGGCCGTCGTCCTGCTGGGGCAGGAGGCATGGGCGTCGTTCGTCTCGCTGGGCCGTATTCCCAAAGACGTGATGTGCTTCAGCTGCTTCGTCAGCTCGAACGGCATCGTGCTGCCGCCGCCGGCCGGCATCGACAGCGCCGATGTCTGGATGCCCCGGTCGATCAACTACATGAATATGGTGGACAGCCTGCACAACGTGGGCGGCCTGCTCAACAAATACGACATCCGCCGCAACATCGAACTGATCCGTACGCTTTATCCCGAGGTGGAGAACCTCGCTTTTATTTCGGACAACACCTACGGCGGCATCTCGCTGCAGGCGCTCGTGCGCGAGGAGATGGAGAATTATCCCGACCTGAATCTTGTGCTGGTGGACAGCCGCGACGGCGACGAGGCTTCGCATGAGGCCTATGCTTCGCTTTCGCCCCGGTCGGCCGTGATGCTCGGTACGTGGCGCGTGGGCAGCGACGGCGAATACCTCATGCAGCGTTCGCTCAACGACCTGGTGCAGCTGAATCCCCGCCTTCCGGTCTTCTCGATCACCCGTACGGGTATCGGCGACGTGGCCGTGGGCGGTTTCGTGCCCAATTACGAGAACGGCGCCAACGTCATCGCCGCCCAGATCAAGGAGTACTATAAGACCGGCAGCATGGGCAGTGCGCACTTCCACCTCTCGGACGGCGAGTACGTCTTCGACTCGCGCAAGCTCAAGGAGCTGAAAATCGCCGAATACGCCCTGCCGAAAGGCAGCATTGTCGAGGATACGGTCGCCGCCAAACTCTCGAAATATTCGCACTATATCGAACTGCTCGTGGCCGGAATCGTGCTGCTGGTACTGCTGCTGATCTTCGTCGCGTTCCTCTTCCTGCGTACGCGGCGCCTGAAGCGCACGCTCGAAGAGCGCGAAGGACAGCTGGTGATCGCCCGCGAGAAAGCCGAGGAGTCCGATATGCTCAAATCGGCGTTCCTGGCCAATATGAGCCACGAGATACGTACGCCGCTGAACGCCATCGTCGGCTTCTCGTCGCTCATGCAGGGCGAAGAACTCTCGCAGGAGGAACGCGCCGAATACTGCGCCATCGTGGTCAATAACTCCGAAATGCTGCTGACGCTGCTGAACGACATCCTCGATATCTCGTCGCTCGAATGCGGCAAGATCAAATTCAACTACTCTTCGGAGGAGGTCGTGCAGATTTGTCAGCATATCCTGATGACCACCGCCCATACGCGTCAGGAAGGGGTCGAGGGACGTCTCGAGTGCGCCGTCGATTCATACATGCTCACCACCGACGTACACCGCCTGTCGCAGATACTTATCAACCTGCTGACCAATGCGGCCAAATTCACCTCCGAAGGCAGCATCACCCTCGGCGTGGAGATTTGTCCCGAGCAGAACGAGGTCCTCTTCTCGGTGACCGACACCGGACCCGGGATTCCGCTCGACAAGCAGGAGATGGTCTTCAACCGGTTCGAGAAACTCGATGGCAACAAGAAGAAAGGTACCGGACTCGGGCTGGCCATCTGCCGTCAGATCGCCATGATCTTCGGCGGCCGCATCTGGGTCGATCCGACCTATACCGGGGGCGCCCGCTTTATTTTCTCCCACCCGATCGGGATACAGCTTCCCGAGGATCGGGAGCATAGCGAGAGGAGGGGAATTTAAGCCCTCGGAACGCGCCGAAGCTCCGGGCAGCCGACGGCGGCAGTCCCGTGCGGCCCCGCCGATAGGCTTTGAAAAGGGCCGTGACGGTTGTCGCTTCCGCCCGAAATGTAATCTGAAAGGACCCCCGGCGGGTCCTTTTCTTGTCGCCGTGTATGCGGCCGAAGTTCCGGCGCAGCCTGAATGTGCCCTGCAACTGCTTTACGACCCGATTTCCGGACCGTTTCTCCGGACCTGATATTGTGGAATTATTCCACACGGCTGTAGAATAATTCTACATAATTTTGCATATCTTTGATTCGCATTTGGACGGTATTTTGCTGTTAATAAATGTTTTAAACATACGGGTGCATCCTGGCGCAAGGATTGAGATACTGGTTTGTGCCCTTATTTAATATACACTCTATGAAATTTGATAAGTTGAAACCCAATTTGCAGAACCTGAATCTGGACGGCGTGAAGAAGGCAGCTTCGCGCGCGGCCCGTGTCCGTGTGAAACCGAGCCGCAGACAATGGATCGCGCTGCTCTGCGCCGCGATCGTCGCGGCCGTACTGCTTGTGGTGCTGCTCCGGCCGCGGCCGGCGTCGGTCACGCTTCCGGTCGTGGCCGCGGAACCCGTCACCACGGAGGACGTCAATATTTACGGCGACTATGTGGGCCGCATCCGCGCCCAGCAGTTCGTCGAAATCCGGGCGCGTGTCGAAGGCTACCTCGAAAAGATGCTTTTCGCCGAAGGCACCTATATTAAGAAAGGCCAGACGCTTTTCGTGATCGACCCGCTCGTTTACCGGGCGCGTGTCGATAAGGCCAAGGCCCAGCTCAACAAGGCGCGCGCACAGGCCCTGAAAGCCAAGCGCGACCTCGACCGTATCCGTCCGCTCTACCAGCAGAGCGCGGCCAGCCAGCTCGAACTGGACAACGCCATCGCTTCGTACGAAAGCGCCGCGGCCGACGTCGTGGTGGGCGAAGCCGACCTCACGCAGGCCGAGATGACGCTGGGCTACACCAATGTCAAATCGCCCATCGCGGGGTATATCTCCGAGCGCAACGCCGACATCGGGACGCTCGTGGGGCCGAGCGGCAAATCGCTGCTGGCGACCGTGGTGAAGAGCGATACGGTGCGCGTCGATTTCAGCATGACCGCATTGGACTACCTGCGCAGCAAAGCCCGCAACGTCAATCTCGGACACCGCGATACGGCCCGTAAATGGGACCCCTACATTACCGTGACGCTGGCCGACGGCTCCGAATATCCCTACCGGGGGCTGGTCGATTTCGCCGATCCGCAGGTCGATCCCCAGACGGGTACCTTCTCCGTCCGTGCCGAGATGTCCAACCCCGAACATATCCTGCTGCCGGGCCAGTTCACCAAAGTGCGGCTGCTGCTCGACGTACGTGAAAACGCCGTGGTCGTGCCTTCGAAAGCCGTGGTGATCGAGAAGGGCGGCGCCTATATCTTCGTGGTGCGTCCCGACAGCATCGTCGAGAAGCGTTTCATCGAAACGGGACCCGAAATCGGGCGGAACATCGTCGTCGAACGCGGTCTGGTGTCGGGAGAAGATATCGTCGTGGAGGGATATCATAAGCTCCAGCACGGTATGAAAGTCGAACCGGTCGTCGCACGGCGCGAAGAGGAGGCCGAAAATCAGCAGTAACCCATGAAAGCGGACTTTTTTATCGACAGGCCCGTCTTTTCGACGGTGCTGTCCATCATCATCGTGATCGTCGGCGGCATCGGCCTGGCCCTGCTGCCCGTCGATCAGTACCCCCAGATCGTGCCGCCCGTGGTTCGTATCTCGGCCTCCTATCCGGGCGCCGATGCGCAGACCGTGACGCAGGCCGTGGCTACGCCCATCGAGCAGGAGCTGAACGGTACGCCCGGCATGATCTACATGGAGTCGTCCAGCTCCAATTCGGGCGGTTTCTCCGCCACGGTGACCTTCGATATCTCGACCGATCCCGACCTGGCGGCCGTGGATGTCCAGAACCGCCTGAAGAAGGCCGAAGCGCGTCTTCCGGCCGAGGTGGTGCAGAACGGCATTTCGGTCGAGAAACAGGCTGCCAGCAAGCTGATGACCATCACGCTGCTGTCGTCCGACCCCAAGTTCGACGAAATCTACCTGAGCAACTATGCCACGCTCAACGTGCTGGACATGCTGCGCCGCGTGCCCGGCGTGGGCAGCGTCTCGAATGTCGGCAGCCGCTATTACGCCATGCAGATATGGGTCATGCCCGACAAGCTGGCCGACCTCGGCCTGACGGTCAAGGACCTGCAGGCGGCGCTCAAGGACCAGAACCGCGAATCCGCGGCCGGCGTGCTGGGGCAGGCCCCCATGAACGGCATCGACGTGACGATTCCGATCACGGCGCAGGGCCGCCTGTCGTCGGTCAGCGAATTCGAGGATATCGTCGTGCGGGCCAATCCCGACGGTTCGATCATCCGCCTCAAGGACGTGGCGCGCATATCGCTCGAAGCCTCGTCCTACAACACCGAGAGCGGGATCAACGGCGGAAATGCCGCTGTGCTGAATATCAACATGCTTCCCGGCGCCAACGCCATGGAGGTCGCCGGTTCGGTCAAGAAAGTCATGGAGGAGATCCGCGCGAATTTCCCCGAGGGAATCAGCTACGAGATTCCGTTCGACATGACCACCTACATTTCGGAGTCGATCCACCATGTCTACCAGACGCTTTTCGAAGCGCTGCTGCTGGTCATACTCGTGGTTTTCCTCTCGCTGCAGAGCTGGCGCGCGACGCTCATCCCGATCGTCGCTGTGCCGATCTCGCTGATCGGCACCTTCGGCGTGATGCTGGTCTTCGGCTTCTCGCTCAATATGCTGACGCTGCTGGGACTGATCCTCGCCATCGGTATCGTGGTGGACGACGCCATCGTCGTGGTCGAGAACGTGGACCGCATCATGAACGAGGAGCATCTTTCGCCTTACGAAGCGACGAAGAAGGCGATGGGCAGCCTGAGCGGCGCCCTGATCGCCATGTCGCTCGTGCTGTGCGCCGTGTTCGTCCCGGTGAGCTTCCTTTCGGGCATCACGGGACAGCTTTACCGCCAGTTTACCATTACGATCGCCGTGTCGGTAATCATTTCGACGGTCGTGGCGCTGACGCTCAGCCCCGTGATGTGTTCGCTTTTCCTCAAACCCGGAAGCGGGGAGAAGAAAAACCGGATTTTCCGCCGTATCAACCTCGGATTGGCGACGGGCAACAAGTTCTACGGACGGATGATTCAGGGGGCGCTGAAACATTCGCGGCGCATGTTCGCCGCCTTCGGCATCGTGCTGATCGGCATCTGGCTGATGAACCGCGTGGTGCCCCAGAGTTTCATGCCGCAGGAGGACCAGGGCTATTTCACCGTGGAGCTGGAACTGCCCGAGGGGGCGACTATCGAGCGTACGCGCGAAGTGACTGACCGGGCCATCGAGTTCCTGACGAACGACCCCGACGTGGAATACGTACTCAACGTGACGGGTTCGAGTCCCCGCGTGGGCACCAACCAGGCGCGCAGTCAGCTGACCGTGATCCTCAAACCGTGGGGCGACCGCGATTCGGACGGGCTGAGCGAGGTGATGCAGCGTGTGCGTGCCGAGATGTCGCGCTATCCCGAGAGCAAGGTCTACCTTTCGCGGCCGGCCGTGATTCCCGGTCTGGGCAATTCGGGCGGATTCGAAATGGTCCTCGAAGCGCGCGGCAATACGACCTATGCCGAATTGCAGCATGCCGTCGATACGCTGATGCACTATGCCGCGCAGCGGCCCGAACTCACGGGACTCGCCTCGTCGATGCAGGGCGATATTCCGCAGCTCTATTTCGACGTGGACCGCGACAAGGCGCAGCTGCTGGGCGTCTCGATGTCGGATATTTTCTCGACGATGAAGGCGTTTACGGGTTCGATCTACGTCAATGACTTCAATATGTTCAACCGCATCTACCGCGTTTACATTCAGGCCGAGGCTCCCTACCGCGCCCAGCGCGACAACCTGAACCTCTTCTTTGTGCGCGGGGCGGGCGGGGTGATGATTCCCATCACGGCGCTCGGTACGACGCATTATACGACGGGTGCAGGCAACATCAAACGCTTCAACATGTTCAACTCGGCGACCATTTCGGGCGAAGCGGCCCACGGCTACAGCTCGGGACAGGCGATGAGCGTGCTGGAAGAGGTCGTCCGCAAACACCTCCCGGCGTCGGTCGGCGTCGAGTGGAGCGGACTCTCCTATCAGGAGAAGCATGTGGGCGGGCAGACCGGTCTGGTGCTGGCGCTGGCCTTCCTCTTCGTCTTCCTGTTCCTCGCCGCGCAGTACGAAAGCTGGTCGGTGCCCGTGGCCGTCATCCTGTCGCTTCCCGTGGCCGGTATCGGCGCCTATCTGGGCATCTGGATCTGCGGACTGGAGAACAACATCTATTTCCAGATCGGACTGGTGATGCTCGTGGGACTGGTGGCCAAGAACGCCATCCTGATCGTGGAGTTCGCCAAGGAGGAGATCGAGAAGGGGCGCGACGCCGTCTCTGCGGCCCTTACCGCGGCGCACCTGCGTTTCCGTCCGATCGTGATGACCTCGCTGGCCTTCATCCTCGGCCTGCTGCCGCTGGTCTTCGCGTCGGGACCGGGTTCGGCCAGCCGTCAGGGCATCGGCACGGGTGTCTTCTTCGGCATGCTGGTCGCCATTACCGTCGGCATTGTCTTCGTGCCCTTCTTCTTCGTGTGGATTTATAAGATCAAAGCTAAACTGAAACGATGAAACGACTTACGATAATCATCCTGCTGGCCGCAGCGGCCGGACTGGCCTCCTGCTCGGCGGTGCGGCATTGCAAAACGCCCGAACTCGACCTGCCGAAGCATATCGCCGAGGGGAATTCCGATTCCCTGACCATTGCCGACGTGCAGTGGTGGCGGTTCTACGGCGATTCGACCCTGTGCCGGATCATCGAACGCACGCTGGACAACAACCGGGATATGCTGGCCGCCGCCGCGCGCGTGGAGCGCCTGCGGCAGCTGTACCGGGTGAGTCGGGCCGAACGCCTGCCGTCGGTCACGGGAACTGCTTATGGCGAGTATGAAACCAACGACTACGCCGACGAGCAATCGAGCCGCGACCCTGAATTCGGGGCTAAAGTCACGCTCAGCTGGGAGCTGGACCTGTGGGGCAACCTGCGGTGGGCCAAACGCAAGGGCGGCGCCGAATACCTTGCTTCGGTCGAAGACCGCAGGGCGATGCGCATGACGCTGGTTTCGACCGTCGCCGCGGCCTATTTCAACCTGATTGCGCTGGACAACGAGCTGTCGATCGTGCGGCGTACGCTTATCACGCGCAGCGAGGGACTCTATCAGGTGCAGCTGCGGTTCGAGGGCGGCCTCACCTCCGAAATGGTCTACCAGCAGGCGAAGGTAGAGTACGCTTCGGCGGCGGCATTGATCCCGGACCTCGAACGCAAAATCAAGATCATGGAGAACGGCATCCTGCTGCTTATGGGCGAAAATCCCGACCGGCGGGTCGTGCGCGGCAGGATGAATACCGACACCGAGTTCGCCGACAGCCTGCCTGTCGGACTGCCTTCCGGGCTGTTGCAGCGCCGTCCCGACGTCCGTTCTTCCGAGCAGCGGCTTCGCTCGGCGATGGCTTCGGCGGGTATGGCCTACGCCGATCGTTTTCCGCGCCTGACGTTTAATCTGACGGGAGGTCTCGAAAATGACGACCTGAGCGGATTTTTCCGTTCGCCCTTCTCGTATGTCGCCGGAACGCTCGCTTCGCCGATCTTCGGCTTCGGACGTAAGCAGGCCCGCTACCGCGCCGCGCTGGCTGCTTACGACGAAGCGCGTCTGGCTTACGAACAGCAGGTGCTGACGGTTTTCAAGGAGGCCAACGACGCTGTTGTAACTTATCGCAGCGCCCGCGAAGCGGCGGCCTTGAAGCTGAACCTGCGCGATGCGGCCCGTAAATACGTCGAACTGGCGCACCTGCAATACCGTGCCGGAAGCACCAATTACATCGACGTGCTGGACGCCCAGCGCCGCTATTTCGATGCCCAGATCGGTCTGAGCAACTCCGTGCGCGACGAACATCTGGCGTTGGTGCAGCTCTACAAGGCATTGGGCGGCGGCTGGACCGAATAACCAGTTTTGGGGAGCGACGCTCCCCAAATGAAAAGCGGAATGTGTGGTTCGAACC
>CAKVKI010000069.1 GCA_934754975.1 uncultured Alistipes sp.
GCCGGGACCCGCATTGATCGAAACGATCGCCAGGTGTTTCTTGAAATCCGAACTGTCGAAGTCGATGCCCCAGGTCGTATAGCCCTCTTCCTGCGAGTAGCCGGAGACCCCGGCCAGCGCATAGGTCGTCAGCGGCGTTATGTCGCCGGGTTTTGCCGTTATGGTCATCTGGCCCGAATATTCGCCCGAAACGGCGTGCGGCGTATCCGTATCGTCAGCGGCCGAAAAACTGACGTAGTAATAGGTGTCGGAGGGTTTCTTGCCCGGCACCTTCGAGAGGGTGAGCTGTCCGTCGCAGAGGGGCGCCTTGGCGGTTACGCTGCCGTCGGTCAGGGCGTAGTACCAGCTATTGCCTTCTTTATTGCCCGGAACGGCCTGTTCTTGGTCTCCCTCCGCGCCGATGGCGTAACGTCCGAAAGGCGAAGCGTCCTTTTCAACGGCCAGTTTGAAAACGGCGAACGCTCCGGTTCCCTGCTGTGCGGCGGTCTCTTCGCCGGTCGCCAGCGTCAGTTCATAAATGTCCTGCGTGTCGCTGCCCGAGGCGTATTTCAGCCGCGCAAAGGCGACCTGATCCAGCTGTACGTCAGCGGTGAGCGTACTCAGGGGACCCTCTTCGGGCCCGGGAGCTTTCGTCTTGTCGTCGCCGCTGCAGCCTGCAGCCAGTAGGGCGGCGCACATCCATAATAATTTCTTCATCGTTTGCGGAATTTTTTGATTTAACCTGATTAACCTCGTCCTGCTGTCGGTTTAATAGTCTGGACGAGTGTAAAAATAATCCATTTGGGCCTGAATTGTTCCGCAGTGGCGACAATTAGGCCATTTTGCAGGCGAAAACACACAAAAACAGCAGGGAATCTCACGATTGCCTGCTGCCTTCCGGAGGATTGCCCTCCTGAAACTACTAACCCAAACTTAAATAAATGAAGAAACCTCACTGCGGTTGCTGTGCCGCAGCTGACCGGGTATGTTGCAAAACCCGTGCCGGACCGCCGGACCGAAAGGACGCTTGTGTGGTTTGCAGAGGCGGGGCGTGTGACGCCTGCGGGCCGGGGCATGAATTGGCCGGGCTGCGAATTGGCCGAACTGTGAACTGACAGGGCTGCAAACTGACAGGACTGCGAACGGGACGGGTATAAACGACGGGCAGGACGCCCGTAAAGACATCCTGCCCGTTTCTGTTTTCCGGCATGGCCCGAATGGCGGGCCATGCTTTTTTTAGCGTTTGTCGGTCATCTCCACCTTGCCTTCGTAGGTGCCGCTGACTTTGTGGCCGCTGTCGGTCGTGAAGTCGAGTACGAAGCGGTAGCCGCTGCCCGATTTGGAGATCGTTACGGTGCCGGACGAGACGAATCCGTAGAACGATTCGTAATTGTCGTTCCGCTCCTCGCAGTAGGTGCCTACGGGAAGTTTCGTATCCATGAATTCGGTCTGGTAGCCTGCCGCGTACGAACCCGGCGCGCCCGATGCGGAGAGGTTGTAGGTGCCTTCCTGCAGCTGCATTTCCGTCGAAACGGCGGTCGAAAGATCGAGCGACACCAGATGTCCGGCCTGTCCGAGGTAATCGGAGCCGTAGGAGATCGTCGGTTCGACGTCGTAAAGGTGTACGATGCAGTTGTCGGCCGTCGCGGAGTCGTTGTAATAATTCGCCAGCGCGCGGATGAAAGAGAGGTTCGTGACGTCCTTTTCGAGAAGCGGAAGATCGGGTATTTCGCTGGCGGTTTTGTTTTCGATCGACAGCGGCCCCTCGTAGCTGGCCGTGAACTCTTCATCGCCGGTCGTGGTCATCGTCGCGGTGATCGTATAGGTCGAGCCGATCTTCTTGACCGAGATCGTGCCCGCCTTGAACTCGGTTTTGGTGATGCTGCCTTTGCCGTCATTGACCATGCAGTAGGTTTTCACGGGGTCGAACGTCGTCAGCCCCTTGTCGGTCGCATACCTGTAGTCGCGGGCCGGCAGGGTGATGGTCATGGCAGGGTTGCTCACCGCCATCTGATAGAGGTCGAGACTCATGGCGCGGCCTGCGCCGGTGGTGGCGTAGACGCCGTCGGTTTCGGTGGTTTCGCCGTCGGCCAGGACCAGACGGAACTCGGCGTATCTGTATCCTTCGGGAACGCCGTAATAGCCGCCTGCCGCCTGCCGGTCGAATACGATCGGGCCTTCAACGGCTTCTTCGGTGGTCATCTCGACCGTCTTGACGTCGGAATATACCGTTTTGTTCGACGCTGCGACGGCGACGATATAGGTCGTGCCGGGTTTCAGTTCCGAAAGCTCGGCTTTGGTCCCCGAAACGGGCAGGTCGGTGCCGTCGCGGAGAATCTCCTCGGCGGACGGAATCGCCGGACTCCCGGTTTTCTCGATACAGACGTATGCGGCTTTTTCCGCATCGGTCAGCTTGAAATAGAATGAAAGGGTCGTTTCGGTCGGAGTGCCTGTGACTACCGTAACGATGGGCGTCGGGGCGACGGTCTCCATTTCGAGGGTTTCGACCTCCGAATAGATGCCGGTGTTGGCGACTGCCGCCGCGAGGAGGTAAACGGTGGAGGGTTTCAGGTTTTCGACGAGGATCTCACCCGTCTGGGCGATAGCCGTGCCGTCGCGGAGAATCTCCTCGGCCGTGGGGACGCTCAGTCCTTCGGTCTTTTCGAGACAGACGTATGCGGCGGTTTCGGGGTCGGTCAGGGCCGCGGTGAACGAAAGGGTTGTCGTGGTGGGCGTGCCGGGCGTCAGGACGACGGCCGGATGTACGTCGGGGGCGGAGGTGGTGTGTTCGATGGTTTCGACCTTGCCGTTGACCTTGCCGTTGGAGGCGACTGCCGAGAGACGGTAGGTCGTGCTGGGATCGAGGTTGTCGATTGCGACGGTGCCCGATGCGGTTACGGATTTGCCGTTGGCCAGAATCACTTCGGCCGACGGAACGGCTTCGGAGGCTTTGGTGCAGACATAGGTGCATTTGTCCGCGTCGCTCAGGGTGAGCGTGAATTTCAGTGTGTTGGATGCAGCGTCACCGATGGCCAGCGTAACGGTCGGAGCAGGCGGATTCCCCCCCCCCCTCGTCTTTGTCGTCGCACGATGCCAGGAGACCGGAGCATAGCACCAGCAGCGCCGTACTCCACGAAAGAATAGATCTAATCATAGATGTGATTTTTGGGATTAGTAAAATGGTAACTGTTTTTTGTTCGGGTGCAGTCGGGACCTGCGGTGGATCCGTTCTGCGGCAAGTGACGGGTTAAAAGTACGATTTCCAGTAAAAAAAACCAAATATTTTTCCGCTTAAGTCGTCCTGCGGCCGGATAAAACGGCAAAGTGAGCGTGCCGGACCGGAAACAGGCGCAATATATAACAAAACAGCAGGGAATCTCCCGATTGCCTGCTGTCTGCGGAGGATTGCCCTCCTAAAACTACTAACCCAAACTTAAATAAATGAAGAAACCTCACTGCGGTTGCTGTGCCGCAGTTGATTATGTCAGTCGCAAAGCCCGTGCCAAAAACAAGTCCCGGTCGTGGGAACCGGGACTTGTCAGCTGTATGGAGTATCTTTCTGTCCTAGCGGAATACCCCGGTATAAGTCGAGGGGGTGAGTGCGCGCAACTCCTCTTTTACCGGCTCGGCCACGTCGAGCGTCTCGATGAATGCGGCGATCGACTCGTGGGTGATGTGGGCGTTGGTGCGGGTCAGGGCCTTGAGCGCCTCGTAAGGCTTGGGATAACCTTCGCGGCGCAGGATGGTCTGGATGGCTTCGGACACGACGGCCCAATTGTTCTCCAGGTCGCGGTCGAGCGCTTCGCGGTTGAGGATCACCTTGTTGAGTCCCTTCATCAGCGAACGCAGCGCAATGGCGGCATGGGCCACCGGAACGCCGATGTTGCGCAGTACGGTCGAATCCGTGAGGTCGCGCTGGAGACGCGAAACGGGGAGCTTCGACGAGAGGTGTTCGAAGACGGCGTTGGCGATGCCGAAGTTGCCCTCGGCGTTCTCGAAGTCGATCGGATTGACTTTGTGCGGCATGGCGCTCGATCCGACTTCGCCGGCTTTGATCTGCTGTTTGAAGTACTCCATCGAAATGTAGGTCCACATGTCGCGGCAGAGGTCGATCAGGATCGTGTCGATGCGCTTCATGTTGTCGAAAATCGCGGCGAGGTTGTCGTAATGCTCGATCTGCGTGGTGTACTGCGAGCGGCAGAGGCCCAGCGTTTCGCCGACGAACTTGTTGGCGAAAGCCACCCAGTCGTACTGCGGGTAAGCCGCGCGGTGGGCGTTGAAATTGCCCGTCGCGCCGCCGAACTTGGCCGGAACGGCGATGTCGTGCAGCATGGCCAGCTGTTTCTCGATACGCTCGACGAAAACCATGAACTCCTTGCCCAGCGTCGTGGGCGACGCGGGCTGGCCGTGCGTGCGCGCCAGCATCGGCACCTCGCGCCACTCGTCGGCGAAGGCCGCCAGTTTGTCGCGCACCTCTTCGGCGGCGGGGTAGTAGAAACCCGTCATCGCCTCCTTCAGGGAGAGAGGAATGGCCGTATTGTTGATATCCTGCGAGGTGAGTCCGAAGTGTACGAATTCCTTGTAGGCTTCCAGCCCAAGCGTGTCCATTTTTTCCTTGATGATGTACTCTATGGCTTTGACGTCGTGGTTGGTGACCGACTCGATTTCCTTGACGCGCTGGGCGTCGGCGGGCGAGAAATCGAGGTAAAGCGCGCGCAGGGCGGCGAATTTGGTACGGTCGATGCCGGCCAGCTGGGGCAGCGGAATCTCGCACAGTGCGATGAAGTACTCCACTTCGACGCGGATGCGGTAGCGGATGAGCGCCTGTTCCGAAAAATAATCGGCGAGTTTCTCCGTTGTATTACGGTAGCGGCCGTCTACCGGCGAAATGGCTGTAAGTTTGTTGAGCATATTATGTTGTGATTTGTTTTTCCGGCACCAAATTTACGACATTTAATTGAAATCCGCATATTTTTCCCTACCTTTGTAGGGTTGTAAACTTTAAATTGCAATGAATTTTCTGACAGCAATCATAAACGCCCTGGTAGGATTCGTGCAGCGCAATCCGCTGACGGTTCTGATTATCCTTATCCTGGCCTTTGCCGCTCCGGCGCTGCTTAAGGGCGTTGCACTTTTTTTCCTATATGTCATTATGAGTATTCTGATATTGGCCGTGGCCCTGATCCTGGTGTTCCGCTGGCGGATGAACAAGGTCCGCCGCCAGATGGAGGAGCAGTTCGGCGAGGGCTTCGATCCGCGCAATTTCGGCGGAGAGGGTTTCGGCCCGCAGGAGCCCCGTAAGGGCCGCGAAGGCGAAGTGAAGGTTCGCAAAACCTCCGGGACGCCCGAAAAACGGGTGTCGAAAGACGTCGGCGACTACGTCGAGTTCGAAGAGACGAAAGAGTCGAAACAAGAGTAACGTATGCTGAAGATATTCGAGCTGATAGGCCGCTATTTCATCCTGATGGGGAAGGTTTTTTCCCGGCCGGAGAAGGCTGCCATCTACCGCCGCCGCATCGTTTATGAAATGGAGTCGCTGGGCGTCGACTCGATCGGCCTGACCGCGATTATCTCGGTTTTCATCGGAGCGGTCATCACCCTGCAGATGTGCATCAACCTCGATTCGCCCTTCATCCCCCGCTCGCTGGTGGGCTATGCCACGCGCGAGACGATGATCCTCGAATTTTCATCGACGGTCGTGGCGCTGATTCTGGCCGGCAAGGTCGGGTCGAGCATCGCCTCGGAGATCGGCACCATGCGCATCACCGAGCAGATCGACGCGCTGGAGATCATGGGCGTCAATTCCGCGTCGTATCTGATCCTTCCGAAGATCGTCGCCGCGGTGGTTTTCTTCCCGTTTCTGACCATCCTGAGCATCGCGATCGGCATCGCCGGCGGCTGGGCGATCGCCTACCTGACCGGGATTATGATTCCGGCCGACTACATCGACGGCCTGCTGATGGATTTCAAGCCTTATTCGATCGTCTATTCGCTGATCAAGACCGCTGTTTTCGCTTATATCATCACCTCGATTTCGGCTTTCTACGGCTATTACGCCAAGGGCAATTCGCTCGAAGTGGGCGCCGCTTCGACGCGCGCCGTGGTCGCCAGTTCCGTTGTGATTATGATTTTTAACCTTATACTGACGCAAGTCCTGCTTATATGATACGCGCCGAACATATCACCAAATCGTTCGACGGGCGCGTGGTACTCGACGATATTTCGATCGAATTCGAGACCGGAAAGACCAACCTGATCATCGGCCGCAGCGGTTCGGGCAAGACCGTGCTGCTGAAGACGCTGGTGGGGCTTCACGAACCCGACTCGGGCAATGTCTGGTACGACGATACCAACTTCACGCAGCTGAATTTCAAGCAGCGGCGCGCCATCCGCAAGGATATCGGCATGATTTTCCAGGGCGGGGCGCTGCTGGACTCCTCGACCGTCGAGGAGAACGTCAAACTGCCGCTGGACCTTTTTACCACACAGAGCGAGAAGGAAAAAATGGAGCGTGTGGATTTTTGCCTCCAGCGTGTGCGGCTGGACGACGCCAACCACCTCTATCCGGCCGAACTGTCGGGCGGCATGATTAAGCGCGTGGCCATCGCCCGCGCCATCGTACTCAATCCGCGCTACCTTTTCTGCGACGAACCCAACTCGGGACTCGATCCGCAGACTTCGATCGTCATCGACAACCTGATCCACGAAATTACGTGCGAATACAACATCACCACGATCATCAATACGCATGATATGAACTCGGTGATGGAGATCGGCGAGAAAATTGTATATATCCACGAAGGCCGCAAATGGTGGGAAGGCACGAAGGACGATATTCTGCATGCCGACAACCCGGAACTCAACGACTTCGTCTTCGCTTCGGCGATGGCCAAACGGGCCAAACTGGCGGCGAAGTAAACAGGAATTGGTTTCCTAAAAAAATTTAATTTTTTACTTGCGTAATATACATAAAGTATGTACTTTTGTGCTGTGAAAAAAATAACGCATTTTTTATTAACAAATAAATCATAACATTATGTCAAAGATCAAAGTTGGTATCAACGGTTTCGGTCGTATCGGCCGTCTGGTATTCCGCGCTGCATGCAACAATGCAGACATTGAGGTTGTAGGTATCAATGACCTCGTTCCGGTAGACTACATGGCTTACATGCTCAAGTACGACTCGGTACACGGCCGTTTCAACGGTACGATCGACTACAACGCCGAGAAAGGCCAGCTCATCGTGAACGGCAACGTTATCCGCGTAACCGCCGAGAAGGATCCCGCAAACCTGAAGTGGAACGAAGTAGGCGCCGAGTACGTCGTTGAATCGACCGGTCTGTTCCTCACCAAGGAGAAAGCTGAGGCTCACATCGCAGCCGGTGCCAAATACGTCGTTATGTCGGCTCCTTCGAAGGACGACACCCCGATGTTCGTATGCGGTGTGAACACCGATACTTACGCCGGTCAGCAGATCGTTTCGAACGCATCGTGTACCACCAACTGCCTTGCTCCGCTGGCTAAGGTCATCAACGACAACTTCGGTATCGTAGAGGGTCTCATGACCACCGTACACGCTACCACCGCAACGCAGAAGACCGTTGACGGTCCCTCGATGAAGGACTGGCGCGGCGGCCGTGCTGCCGGCGGCAACATCATCCCTTCGTCGACCGGCGCTGCCAAGGCCGTAGGCAAGGTGATCCCCGCCCTGAACGGCAAACTGACCGGTATGGCATTCCGTGTTCCGACGCTCGACGTTTCGGTCGTAGACCTGACCTGCCGTCTGGAGAAAGGCGCTTCGTACGACGAGATCAAGGCTGCCATGAAGAAGGCTTCGGAGAACGAGTTCAAAGGCATCATCGAGTACACCGAGGACGACGTGGTTTCGACCGACTTCACGGGCGACGCCAACACTTCGATCTTCGACGCTAAGGCCGGTATCGCGCTGAACCCGAACTTCGTGAAGCTCGTGGCTTGGTACGACAACGAGTGGGGTTACTCGAACAAGGTAGTCATGCTGATCCAGAAGATGGCTGCTTACAACAACAAATAGTCGTAAGCCGACGCATAAAGCGGAGGGATTCGGGAAACCGGATCCCTCTTTTTTTGTCTCTTATATTATTTATCCTGACGATCCACCCGCATTTCGACCGATGCGCCCGACCACTGGTTGATAAGGCGTTTTTCGGTGCGGAGCAGCTTGCCGCCGTATGCGATGCGGAGGGTGATTTCGAACGGTTGCGTGTCGCTGATGTCGTTGCCTGCGGGAAGCGTGTGGGGCACGATGTAGATATAGAGCAGCAGGTGATCGCACGCAGCGGTTTCGAGCCGCAGGCTGCGGTCGTTTGCAATGTCCGCGGGTTTGGCTGTCAGGTTCGCACCGACGTCCGCGACGTGCGATTCGGCCGATGCGAAGCCGATGCGTTCGTCTCCGGCGTCGAAGCAGCCGCACATCAGTGCGGTGTTGTAACGCCACCAGCCGTCGTAACGGCTTGATATTTCGATCGAGAATCCTTCTGTTGCTGCCATACGGTACAAATATAACGATTTTTTGATTTCCGGCGAATTCCGTGCCGGCAAAATCGCTCCGTTCCGCTGCGGACGGTTAGTCGGACGGATGTGCGGAGTCCGCTGTGCTAAAACTCGGCGATTTCTTTGCAAATGTCTTATTTTTTCGTAACTTTGTGCCCTAAATGCGCTCGTATGGGGGTAACTAAAAGGTATACGATTGCTTACAAAGGGCTGAAACCCGGTTTGCATGACTTTCGCTTCGAGGTGGACGGCTCGCTGTTCGAAGAGTTCGAAAGTTCGGAGATCAAGGACGGAGCATGCGAAGTAACGGTCGCCCTGGAGCGCGGCGAAGCGATGCTTACGCTCGATGTAACCGTGGACGGAAGCGTTGTCGTGGAGTGCGACCGTTGTCTGGAGGACTGCCGGATTCCCGTGCATTATCAGGGACAGCTGCTGGTGAAGTTCTCCGACGAGGCCCGCGAGTACGACGGCGAGGTGATGTGGCTGCTGCCCATGGAAGACGAGATCGACCTGAAGCAGTACATCTACGAGAGCATCGTATTGGCGCTGCCTTACCAGCGGGTGCATCCCGAGGGGGAGTGCAATCCGGAAATGCTCGAACGGTTCCGTATCGTATCCGACTCAGACCTCGCAGCCGTGGAGGCGCGGGCCGAAGCGGAAGGACACGATGAGGGCGAATGGGCCAAGCTGGCTGCGCTCAAGGAGCGGATGGAGGCCGAAGAGTCGCAGGAAAAGAACGGAACGCCGGAGAAATAGAGGGCCGGAGCCGGTAATAATGGAATTGATAATACGTTAAACTTATAATTTATATTGTAAAATGGCACATCCTAAACACAAAGTCTCGTCGACGCGACGCGATAAGAGAAGAACTCACTACAAGGCTGTCGTTCCGACGGTAGTTACCTGCTCGAACTGCGGCGCAGCTACGCTGTACCACCGTGTATGCCCCGAGTGCGGTTTCTATCGCGGCAAGCTGGCGATCGAGAAAAAAGCTGCTGAATAATCAGACGGCAAGAAGAGTGCATCCGCGAGGTTGCTCTCTTTTTAGTTTAAGAAAGTCCCTGTCTTTGCCGTGTGCGGCCGGGCGGTCCGAATCCGGACCTGCCGACGGATTACAGGACGGGACATGAAGTTAAACCAAATCGCACGATTATGTTAAAGATTGGTGTAGATGCCATGGGCGGCGATTTCGCTCCCGAGGCGGCGGTTCAGGGCGCCGTACAGGCCCTTGAAGCGATCGGGCCGGACAGCCGCATCGTATTGTTCGGCGACGAAGCGAAAATCAAAGCCGTACTCGAAGCCGAGGGCTGCTCTGCGGAGCGCTTCGACATCGTTGCGACCACGGAGGTCATCGAAATGGGCGACCATCCCGCCAAGGCCTTCCAGGCCAAGGCCGATTCGAGCATCACGGTAGGTTTCGGCTATCTGGCCAAAGGCGCTATCGACGGTTTTGCAAGCGCCGGCAGTACGGGCGCCATGATGGTAGGCTCGATGTATGCGGTCAAACCGATCGAGGGGGTTATTCGCCCGACGATCTCGTCCATTGTCCCCACGGTCGCGGGGCGTCCTGCTCTTCTGCTGGACGTGGGCCTGAACGTGGACTGCAAACCCGAAGTGCTGGCGCAGTACGGACTGATCGGTTCGATCTATGCCGAAGCCGTACTCGGAATCGGGAAACCCCGCGTCGCCGTACTCAATATCGGCGAGGAGGAGACCAAGGGCAATGCCCAGACCAAAGCTACCTACGAACTGCTGAAGGAGGACGGACGCATCAATTTCGTGGGCAACGTCGAAGGTTCGTATATCTTTACGGGCAAGGTCGCCGACGTGATCGTCTGCGACGGTTTTGTGGGCAATACGGTGCTGAAGATGGCTGAGGGACTCTACCGCATCAATAAGGCATTGGGCGGCGGCAATGCGTTCTGGGACGCGATGAATTACGAAAACGTGGGCGGTACGCCCGTACTCGGCGTCAATGCGCCCGTAATCATCGGCCACGGCATCTCGTCGGCCCGGGCGATCAAAAGCATGATCCTTTCGACGGAGCAGTGTATCAAGGCGGACCTTACCGTCAAACTGCAGCATGCTTTCAAAAATTAATCACACATTTAGGAGAGAAAAGTTAATGGGTAAAATAACAGCAGCGATAACGGGTGTAGGTCAGTATCTGCCGGATTACATCCTCACGAATGAAGAATTGAGTACCATGGTCGATACGACCGACGAGTGGATCATGTCGCATATCGGCGTCAAGACGCGCCACATTCTCAAAGGCGAGGGCGTCGGTTCCTCCTACATGGGGGCCCGTGCGGTCATCAACCTGTTGGACAAAGCCGGGGTGGACCCGATGGAGATCGACCTGGTGATCTGCGCCACGGTGACTCCCGATATGTTTTTCCCTTCGACGGGCAACATGATCGCCGACCAGGCGGGATGTAAGAACGCCTTTGCATACGACGTTTCGGCGGCGTGCAGCGGTTTTCTTTTCGCCCTGACGACGGGTGCGAAATTTATCGAGTCGGGTTCGTGCAAGAAGGTCGTGGTCGTCGGCGCCGACAAGATGTCGTCGATCGTGGACTATACCGACCGTTCCACCTGTC
>CAKVKI010000070.1 GCA_934754975.1 uncultured Alistipes sp.
GAATATGGGCCTTCGACGCCCGGACGGGAGGCGAAAAATGGCACCTTCCGACGCAAACCGCTGTCGTCGGCGACGGACTTACGGACGGCAAGGTATTATATATAGGTCTGGGAATCGGCTCCTTCGGAAAAATCGACCTGCGCAGCGGGAAGCTGTTGTGGAGGTATGATTACGGCTGCGGACAGGCGCAGGGCCGTCCCACGCTGGAGGGCGGCCGGCTCGTATTCGGCGCATGGGACCGCCACCTCTATTGTCTCGATGCCGGAAGCGGCGAACTGCACTGGAAGTGGAACAACGGCAGCAACAGCGTTTTTCTTTCGCCGGGACACGTCGTACCCCGCATTGCCGGCGAGAAAGTCTTCATCGTCGCCCCGGACCGCGTCGTGACCTGTCTGGACCTGGCAACCGGACGGCAGCTGTGGCGCGACGACAGCCGCAAATCACGCGAAACGACCGGACTGAGCGGGGACGGACGCCGGTTCTACTACAAAACAATGGACGGCGAACTGACGGCGCTCGACACATCGGCGGACGAATACCGGGAACTTTGGTGTACGGATCTCGGCTGGGGGTACGAATACAACTCCTGCCCGGCATTCGTGCGCGACGGCGTGGTCTATGTCGCGGGCCGTCACGGTTCCGTTGCCGCCGTGCGCGAAGACGGCTCGCTGCTGTGGACCGTCAAATGCTGCAATTCGGCCGGAAACGATTTCATGCAGGCGCCCGACGGATCGCTCTGGGTCACCTTTGCCGAGGGCAAGGTTTTCAGGATGCCCTAGAGGGGTCTACAAGCCTTATTTTAAATAAATTCTGTCAATTTTTCGTACGTTGTTCACCAACGTACGATTTTTTTATATACTTTTGCAATATAATATACACTTCCGCTCGAAATGTACACAAAACAGCACGGAGGGTAATTAATAAATATAATGAAAAGCGTCACTATTTTTGCGATTGCGGCCATGGCAATGGCCGCTGCGACGGGTTGCTCCCACGACAACCCCACTCCGTCCCCCGAACCGCCTGTAAGGGGGGGGGAATTCAATGAATTCGATTTCGTAACGACCGCTCCGGTCACGCTCTCCGTCGATTACGGCGATATGGGCGGCATTCCGGCCAACGTCTATTTCGAGGTGTACGACACCTGTCCCGTCGAAGAGACCGAGACGGCATACGCCAAAATCGCCGGTATCGAGCCGCTTTATGCCGGTTATACCGATGCACAGGGCCGTTTCGAAGCAACGATCGAACTGCCCGCCTACATCCAAAAAGCGTACGTTTTCACCCCGGCGTTTTATGCCCAAACGCTGCTCGAAGCGACCCGTACCGGGGATACGCTGACGGCTTCGGCCGAAACGGAAACGACCGCAGCCCCCGCATCGACCCGCGCTACGGAATATTTCTCGAAGGCAGTCAAAAACGACGGCTGGAAAACCTGGCTGGGGACATACGATACGACCTTTGGAACCATCCATTACGCCTACGAAGGCGACCTGAAGGTCAAAAATTACGCGGCGCTCCTGAAAGCGCACGCCAGCGTATTCGACACGACGAAAAGCTGCCCGAAGGAGTACCGTTCGTCGCGCGACCTGCTCCTCGAAAAATCGGCCGAAGTGGTCATCACGCTGCTCGGCGGCAACACCTGCTGGAATAGTTCGATGGGATACTATTATTACAAATCGGGCCAGAAACCCAAATCGCTTGCGGAAGCCAACGTCGTGATGATCTTTCCCAATACGCAGGACGGCGGCTGGAGCAACAAGCCTGCGATTTCGAAAAAATATAAGGGTGTGGAACGCGGCACGGCCGTACAGCTGATCTACTATCCCGAGATCGCCAACGGCAGCGACGCGGGTGCGACGACCGTATTCCCCGAAGATTACCGCATCGGATTCGTGCTGGCCACCAATGCGTGGACAAACCGCCTGCCGGGATTTACCGGCGACAAAAAATACCGTGCGGCGACATCCGACGGCCTGAGCATTAATAACTCCGGAGTACCCTATCAGGTTCCGCGCACGGCTGTATTCCGCTATACCGACGCGTCGCAAGGCATCAACTCCGTAATGTTCTCTTTCGAAGATCATATCAACGACCAAAACTTCAGCGACGTGGTCTTCACGATGACCTCCAACCCCGTGGACGCCGTAACGGACATTCCGTCGGTCGATGTCAACGACGGCAAGAAGACGGCCCATGTCCTGCGCGGCATCTACGCATTCGAAGACCTCTGGCCCAGCCGCGGCGATTATGACATGAACGACGTGATGGTCCGCAGCGATTACGAGAAGGTATTCAACGAAAAAGGCATTTTCGAGGAGTCGTTCATCCTGAAGACTTTCGCCAACTTCGCGGGCAATGCCAACGGACTGGCCGTAACCCTTACGGGCGCTGCGGCCGGCGCAAAGCTCGAATTCAGCATCTGCAAACCCGGTTCCGAAGAGTTCGAAGCCGTTGATTTCGAACGCGACGGCAATACCGTACTGCTGACGCCCAACGTAAAGGAACTGATGGGTACGGCTTACCGGATCACGGCGAAATACGACTCTCCGATCGCCGAGACGCAGACCGGAACGATCATGCCGTTTATCTATCGTACCGAACGCGACGGTTTAACGGCCGGCAAACGCTGGGAAGTGCATATCCCCTACGAAGCGCCGACGGCGCGGGCCGAGATGTCGTTCTTCGGTACGAACGACGACAAGTCGATTCCCGAAAAGGGGGTCTACTACGTACGCGCCGAAAACTATCCCTTCGCATTCTTCCTCTCGGGAGCGACCGATGCGAATGTGGCCAAACTGCTCGATCCGGACAATGAAAAATCCCCGATCGATCAGGTATATCCGGCTTATGCGGGATGGGCCGCTTCGAACGGCAAGGAAAATACGGATTGGTACAAGTAATATCCCTTTCGGGAGAACAGCGAACAGGCTTCTTTGCGGAAGCCTGTTTTTTATTGCCGCATCCGGCCTTTGAAGAGGTCCTTCTGCGCAACGAACTGCGGCATCAGCCATACGATGACGGGCGTCAGGAGCAGGCATACCGAAAGCGTAAGCAGCAGCAGAACGACCGAGGCAGCCCAACCGTCCGCAAGCAGCCGCGAGATGATCGGCCGGAAGAAAAAGAGCAGGGGGCCGTGGATGCTGAGCGTGATGATCGAATAGCGGCCCAGATAGGAGACGATACCGGCTTTCCTGATCTTCTTGCAGAGCAGCATGATGGCGAAAATGCCGGCAAACGCGGCGAGGTAGACATGGACGATGTTTCCCGGATAACTGTTCGTCCGCATCCCCAGGGGCGCAGCCGTGAAGTACATCGTAACGACCGCCAGCAGGATGAGCAACGGAATCAGTTTGTCGAAACGGTGGTGCGGAAAGAGAAAGAAGTTGTAGCGACGGATCCAGAAACCGGCGAAGTAGAACGGCAGGGCCGTCATGGCGACGTCGATATAGAACGGCAGCTCGATCCGCTGCCTGCCCAGCCAGAACCCCGTGATGCCGATCAGCATCGTCACGGCGAACATCAGTCCGAGATGCCTGTTCCGCAGGTAATGGACGATGTAGAAGAGGATGTTGCAGTTGAAAAGAGCGACGAGGAACCAGATCGGCGGATTGAAGCGGATCAGCTCATGTCCCCGGAACACCAGCAGCAGTTCGCTCCAGCGCACCGGAAGCCGGAATGTTCCGGGCAGCAGTTTCGAGACGCTGTACATCAGCAGGAAAGAGCCGACGTAGAAGACCAGGAACGGGACGAGCAGTTTGTCGGTCTTGCGGACAAGGAAACCCCCGAATCCTTCGTAAGACTTGAAAAAGAGCCCCGAGACGAAGAAATAGAGCGGCATGGTGAAACTCGACAGCACGAGACCTGTCGTGAGGGCTTCGAACGCGCCCCCGACATGCAGCATCACAACCAGTATGATACACAACCCTTTAGTCAGGTCTATGAATTCGATCCGCCGTCTGTGTTGTTTTTCCATTGCGGCAAAGATAGTGATTTAGACACTATATAAGCTTTACCGGAGATAAAATTTACCCCTCGGTCTGCCGGCAACAGGCTGAAAAGAGAGAAACTCCGATCTTTTCAGGATCGGAGTCGCATTATTTTCATTACTTCTCATTCAGCGTAACGCATCCTGATTTTTTTTCGTGTTCCATGGTTTATTTCGCCTCAAAATCCTGAAATTTGAACTTATGCCCGCGTCTCATCATTTCAAGACACTTTTCCAAAGGATATTTTTTCGGACAATAGTAGCGTTCAAAATCGTCGCTCTCCTCAAAATAATCATCAAAAACAAGAACTCCCTGTATGAGTTCATTCACTTTCTTATGGCAAATTTGTACTGAACTAAGGTGGATAACATCGTCTTCACTCAAATGACACTCATACGAAGAGTTCATCCAAAACATGATTGCCTCGACAACATATAACCGGGAATTTTTTCTTTTTATTTCCAGACAATATACATCTCCGCTTATAGAACTGTCGAATTCCAAAACAGCAGTTCGTCGCGTCGTCTCTTTGGTTCGCACGGTCCAATAGGGAGTATAACGACGATCTTTATCTACCCCGCACACATACACGGGTATGTGCAATGCTGTTTTTTGAGATAATATATACACGGTATCCACCATGTATAAATTATCTTCCGAAATATCACATGGAACTACATCATACAAATGTCCTGCGTGACTGCCCTCTCGATACACTGCCGGCCAAGGCTCCATGTGCCGAGCATTTACGGAAATCCCCGTAACACCAAACAATGACAGTATTATTAAGCAATGCAGCCCGTATCGCATTTCAGATGCCCTATGATCCATCGTGAACGTTTTCGTAAATATAAATAAAATAGTCTGAAAATACGGTCTGGCCTAAAAAGAAAATTCCTGCAATTCTCAGAATTGCAGGAGTTTTTCTCGTAAATACCTGATTTACAGTGGAGGTGGCGGGAGTCGAACCCGCGTCCAAACAGGGAACCCGAAAGCTTTCTACACGTTTAGCCGCCATTTGATCCTTCTACCCGGGCCTGGCAGGCGGCTACCTAACCCGGGTCCCAGTCCCTGAATTTCGCACGCCGGCCGGGACTGTCCGACGCACTATCTCTAAATGAATGATACCCCGTATGGAGAGCGGTTAAAGAGCGGAACTACCCTCCGGGATACTCGTCGCCAAGCCTCCTTGGACCCGGCGATTAAGCTAACTTTCTCTGAAAATTAGGCAGCGAGTGCATAGCTGTTATTGCCATTTGTAAATTGAGCATCGGGATTTACGAGCCGCCACACAGCGCTCGGCGTGCTTACAATCAAACTCTGCCTGCTGTCAAAACCGGGCACCCCCGTTTTTGGAACAAAGTCTCATGGAAACATTGCAAAGATAGTACAAATTTTCGGAATAACACAGCCGCACCGGGAGAAATCGCGCAGCAGGTTCCGGCCAAGTGCGGTGCGCCGGGGAATCCGGTGTCTGTTCGCGCAGTCGTCTCGGCAGGAAAAACTGTGCGGCTCCTTCGCAGCGTAACAAGTAGAGAAGCGAACGCCGCCGGAAAGAGAGGACCAGACAGAGCGCAGGCAGGTCTCTGTTTGCGGGAAACTCCGCGATACACACAATAGTCAGCCGGGAAACGGCCTGTTTTTCAGCTTTGGGCCGGACGCGCCTGCATTGTCGCCGGAGATAGGCGGCGCTGACGCTCGCAACGCCCCGAATCCCGCAAATACCACCCGCCGGACCGCTATGGTTTCGCACCGGCCCTATTCGTCCGGAAGCAGTTCGCGGAGCGTCTGCCGCAGCTGTTCGCCGTTAAGGGGTTTCGAAAGATATTCGTTGGCCCCGGCGTCGAGCGCTTTCTGACGGTCGCGGTCGTAGGCGAACGCCGTCACGGCGATGATCGGCACCGACGGATCGAACGTGCGGATCTGCCGCGTGGCTTCGAGGCCGTCCATACCGGGCATTTTGACATCCATGAGGATCGCGGCAGGCTTGAGTTCGCGGCACATCTTCACGGCCTCCTCGCCGTTGGAAGCGCGCACGACGTCGAACTCCTTGCGGAGCATCAGCGACACCAGCAGGTAGTTGCTGTCGGTATCTTCGGCTACGAGAAGCCGCGACATCTGCCCGTCGGTACGGAATACCGCCGGACGCCGCGCCAAAGTACCGCCCGCATCCTCCCCTTCGGACGCATCGCACGTCACGGCGGGAATCGTGAACCAGAACCGGGAGCCGCGCCCCACCTCCGACTCCACGCCGATACGGCCGCCCATCTGCTCGACGATGCTCTTCGAAATCGAAAGCCCGAGTCCGGTGCCTTGTGCGAAGCTGTTGAGTTTGACGAAGCGGTCGAAGATCGTCTTCACATGCTCCTCGGAGATGCCTGATCCGGTGTCTTCGACATAAAAAAGCAGCTCGTCGCCTTCCGCACGGTAACCCAGCGTGATGGAGCCTTCGTCGGTGAATTTCACCGCATTGTTGATGAAGTTGGTGACGACCTGAATCAGACGGTTCTTGTCTCCGACCACGCAGCACTGCGCGTCGTGTTCCCCGAAAATCAGCTCGACGGGTTTGTCCTTGACCTTGAGGCTGAGCGACCGCACCGTCTCCTCGCACATGCGGTTGACGTCCACCCGGCCGTAATTGAATTCGAAGGTTCCGGCTTCGATTTTCGACAGGTCCAGAATATCGGATATCAGTTTGAGCAGCAGCTCGTTGTTCTCCTCGACGACGCGCATGTACTCGCGCCGCTCCCCGACGTCGTCCGTCTCGGCCAGCAGGTTCGAAAATCCTACGATGGCGTTGAGCGGCGTGCGTATCTCGTGGCTCATGTTGGCCAGGAAAGCCGATTTGAGCCGGTCGCTGACCTCGGCCTTGTTCTTGGCTTCGATCAGGTTCTTTTCGGTCTCCTTAAGCTCCGTGACGTCGAAATTGACGCAGACCATTTCGATCTTCGAGGGATCGGTGTTCAATGGATTGCGCAGCACATTGACACGCGTCCATCCCATCGGCTCGCCCTCGGGCGTAATACGCAGGTCGAGCGTAAAGCCGTTGGACTCGCCGGCCTTGACGCGCTTGATCTCCCGGAATATGGCGTCGCGGTCCTCCGGGTCCACATGGTTGTAGACCCCGATCACCTGCGGCATCGGCGTATCGCTTTCTTCGCCGATATTGTGGAACCACTGCGGTACGGCATAGCCGTCGCGGGTCATCAGGTCGAAGCGCGCATACCCCACCTTGCCGAAACGGCTCACCAGCGAGAACGAGCTTTCGAACTCGGCAAGCCGGCTGTAAGCTTCGTTGATCTCGGTGTTGTCGATGTTGATGACCACGAAATTGACCAGTTCGCCGTACATATTATAGAGCATGCTGACCGTGGTATATATCTGCACGTTTCCGTCTTTCCCCGACGAATAGTAGCCGTTCAGCCTGTTGAAATGGTAGTCGAGTTTGAAAGCCTGCTCCTGTCCGTTGCGCACGTTTTCGCGGATATCCTCGGGAACGAGCGGGTTGCGGAAGAAATTGACGCCCAGCACCTCCTCCTTCGTCTTGAGACCGAAAATTTCAAGGTCCTTGTTATTGAGGTCCACCAGATAACCGTCCCTGTCGTAGAGTTCGACGCCGACCTGCACGTTGTCGAATATGTTGCGCAGCAGTTTTTCACTGTTGAAAAGCGCTTCGTGGGCGTTATGCACGTCCGTCGTATCGGAAAACAGGCAGATCACCTCGTCCTTGTGGGTCGTGTAGAGAATCGAGTGTATCCAGTGTTTCGATTTCTCGTCGTAATAGTCGCGTTCGATATAGTCGCTGCCGTCGAGTACCTGTGCGAAAGTCGGCATGTAGTCCGACATGTCCATTCCTATTTCCGACGCGTATTTGCCGATATACTGCTCCCTGAGTACGCCCGAAATCTCATCGGCGGCATAATTCGAATCCAGGATTTTGAAATCGACCGGGTCGCCTGCTGCGTCGCGGTGAATCTGCAGCCGCGCATAGCCCAGCGGCATATGGCGGTAAAGGCTTTCGAGGTAGCTCCTTTCGGACTGGGCTTCCCGTTCGGAACGCTGCAGTTCGATGCAGAGGCTGATGATGTTCATCAGCGATGCGAACCACTGGTAGTCCTCCCCGCTCCAGGTCCGGGGTTCGTTCACGATGTCGATGCCGGCGTATCCCCACACCTTGTCGCGCGAAGCGAGCGGCACGGCGATCAGCGATTTGATATCCTGCGCGGCAAGCACGTCCCGTTCCCGGAACGCCTCGTCGGGCAGTTCGTCCAGCGTCGGGAGGATAATGGGCGCCCGCTGCCGGATACGGCTCGTCCACCAGGGCACGTCCTCCATGGAGACGCTGCTCACCAGTTCGCGTTCGCTGGTCACGCCGTCGGCCGTAACCTCATACGTACAGTCGTACATGCGGCGTTCCCAATCCGACTCGATGATATAGGCCCGCCCGCCGCCGAACATGTTCAGCACATCGGCCAGTATCTTGTTGATGACTACATTCAGATCGTTGGTTTTGAGCAGCGACAGCAGCGTCTGCGAAATGCTGTTGAGCCGGTACAGCAGGTCGTTGATCTGCTGTTTTTCGGGCGAATTGGCCTCCTGCGGCGGATCGGTCACCCTGAAATATCCCGTCAGCAGCATCCCGCCGTCCTCGGTTTTCTCTTCGCGCAGCAGTTTCCAGTAACACCAGATTTCGCCTTTCGGACCTTGCAGCGGATAAAGATGCTCGTTCCCGAAATTTCCCCCGCGCACCCCTACCGAAGCGAAGGCATAGTCCCGGTAGGCCGGGCTTATCATATCACGGAATTCTTCGTAACTCACTTCACAGGAGGGAACTCCCAATAAATCGCGGAGTCCTTCCGATATATGGAACATACGACGGTTGCGGTCAGCCTGCCACCAACCGATCTTGGCATCCCGCATGATTTCCTGCAGGATTTCGTGTTCTTTCATTCAATAAATTTTATGCGTCCCTGTCCGGCCGAAATATTCCGGCTAATTTATGCAAATTTAGGTATGCTCGGGCGGATATGCAAATTATTGCAACTATTTTATGCAAAACAAACGGCGGATTCACTATACAAAAACATCCGCAGACAACTTCCCGCAAGCGGACAGAGACCCGCCGGGCGTATTTTTTTCGCTCAGGGAACTTTCCGGTCCGAATATTTTGACTATCTTTGGAAAATAATTCCAGAGAGCGGCTCTATGAGTGAAAAATACGTCGTAAGGCTGAAAAATGCAGCTATTTACCATGCAGACAATCCGTTCGGCAGTACGTCGGAATCCAAATTACTGCGCCGGGGCGAGATGGTGCTGTCCGATATAAACCTGTGCGTCGCCCCGGGCGAATTCGTTTATCTGATCGGCCGTGTAGGGAGCGGAAAAAGCACCCTGCTCAAAACATTGTACGCCGAAGTGCAACTGCTCACCGGCGAAGGACGCGTGGCTGGGTTCGACCTGCGTAAGCTCAAACGCCGCGACATCCCCCATCTGCGCCGCAAAATCGGCATCGTATTCCAGGATTACCAGTTACTGACCGACCGCAACGTCTTTATGAATCTCTATTACGTCATGAAGGCCACGGGCTGGAAGCGCGAAAGCGAAATCCGCGAACGGATCGACCAGGTGCTGAAGCTGGTCGACCTGGGGGCCAAAAGCTACAAAATGCCGTTCGAACTGTCGGGCGGCGAACAGCAGCGCCTGGTTATCGCCCGCGCCCTGCTGAACGATCCGCAGGTGCTGCTGGCCGACGAGCCTACCGGCAACCTCGACCCCGTGACGGCCGAGGGGATCATGCAGCTCTTCCAGGAGATCGCCTGCCGCGGCTGCGCCGTGGTGATGTCCACGCACAACACCTCCCTCATAGAGAACCACCCCGCCCGCGCCATCCTCTTCTCGCAGGGCAGAATCCGCGAAGTGGACCTTAAGGCCGAGCTGGGGTAAGAAAAAATCGCAGAATCATTTCATCCTGCGGCTGAACATCCCGCAACGGGCGCATACGTTGCAGAACCGGCTTGCGGGGAATATAAAAAAAGGTCCGCAGGGGGTTGTTCCGCTATTGGATTATCCGGAAATATTTCGTATATTTGTACGATATTTTAAAGACAACAGATGAGTACCGAATTAGAAAACGTAAAAAAGCAAGAAGAAGAATATTCCGCGTCGAATATTCAGGTCCTCGAGGGCCTCGAGGCGGTGCGCAAGCGCCCCGCCATGTATATCGGCGACATTGGTGAGAAGGGTCTGCACCATCTGGTCTATGAGGTAGTCGACAACTCGATCGACGAGGCGCTGGCCGGCTACTGTACCGACATCGACGTAACGATCAACGAAGATAATTCCATCACCGTACGCGACAACGGCCGCGGCATTCCGACCGACTACCACGAAAAGGAGGGCAAATCGGCGCTCGAAGTGGTGCTGACCGTGCTGCATGCCGGCGGTAAGTTCGACAAGGGCAGTTACAAGGTCTCGGGCGGTCTGCACGGCGTGGGCGTATCGTGCGTAAACGCGCTTTCCAACCTGCTGATTGCCGAGATCCGCAGCCGCGACGGTAAGGTCTACCGTCAGACCTACAGCAAGGGCGCGCCCACATCGCAGGTCGAGGTTATCGGCGAATGTTCCGACCGGGGTACTACGATTACCTTCAAGCCCGATGACAGCATCTTTACGCTTACGACCGAATACAAATACGAAATCCTGGCCAACCGCCTGCGTGAACTGGCGTTCCTGAACAAGGGCATCCACCTGAATCTCACGGACAAGCGCAACAAGGACGAGAACGGCGAATACGTCCACGACAACTTCTACTCGGAAGAGGGTCTCAAGGAGTTCGTCCAGTATCTCGACGCAACGCGCGGCACGCCGATCATCGACCAGATCATCTACCTCGACACCGAAAAGAACGGCGTCCCGGTGGAGGTGGCCATGCAGTACAACGATTCGTTCTCGGAGAACGTCCACTCCTATGTAAATAACATCAACACCATCGAGGGCGG
>CAKVKI010000071.1 GCA_934754975.1 uncultured Alistipes sp.
GGACTCCAGCGACCCCCGTATTTCGGTTTACTGCAATCGGGTAAGCTCCGGCGCCAATGCGGGCGGTTACGTGGGAATCACGAGCGGAGCGCCGGCTTCGGTTATCTCCAAGCAGTCGTCCGACGGCGCTTCCAACAGCAACAATACGACTTTCAGGCAGTACACCTCTCCGTACACGTTCATGACCTACTCGGAGGTACTGTTTATCAAGGCCGAGGCTATTCAGCGCGGGATGATGGACGGCGATGCGGCCGAAACATATTATGCTGCGGTTACGGCTTCCCTCAAACAGTGGAGTCCCGACATTTCCGAATCCGCGGTCGAAACGTTCCTCCAGAACGGAGCCGTGGCTTACGACGCCACGACCGAGATCATCCTTACCCAGAAGTATATTTCGTTGTTCACGGTGGGTTACGAATCCTGGCATGAGTACCGCCGGACGGGTTATCCGCTGCTGGTGATGGGCGCAGGCGCCCGTAACGACGGCGTGCATCCGACCCGCTTCGCCTACCCGCTGGTGGTGCGTTCTTCCAACAAGAACTATGCGGCCCAGGTGGCGAAAATGGGGACGGACGACATGAAGACGCCGGTATGGTGGAGCCGCAAGGCCGTGAAACTGGAAAATCCGGCGGAGGACGACAATCTGGGTTATACCGGACATAAATGGGATGCAGACATCAAGTGGTAGCGTTGTCTGTAAAACAAACCGCTCCCGGGGTCGCATCGAAACGTCCCGGCCGAGTTTTGAAATTAACCCGTAAATAACGAAAAAACAATTTATATGAAAATAAGACAATTCATCTCCGGAAGATGGCCCGGCCTGAAAGCGCTCGCTCTCTGCGCGATGGCGGCAACGGTATTTGTCGCCTGCAAGGACGACGAGACCGATGTTGTCCGGGATCCCCATATCACGCTGTCGGAAGATAGTTTCCTGTATAACGCAGCGGGAGAAACACACAGTTTTACCGTTTATTCCAATATCGACTGGAAGGTCGAAATGGCGGACACCGCCCAGACGTGGGTCAATATCTGGCCTGCGGAAGGTTCCGACGACGGTGTTTTTGCCGTAAAGGTATCCAAACAACCGACCAAGGATCCCGTCCTTCGGGAAGCTCGTTTCCGTGTCGTAGGCAAACATCAGCACGACAATATTATTCAGGAGATAACGATTTCGCAGCGGGACGTCGATCCGGCGCTTAAGCTCGGAGTGACCACGACTCCCCCCAAGGTCGTTATCAACAGTAACGGCGAGGAGAAATATTCCGTAGGCGTTACCAGCAATGTGGAGTGGACCGCCAAGGTCGGCGATTCCGGCGAAGGCTGGATCACCATCGACGAGATCAGCGACAACAACATCAAATTCTCCGTGCCCAAATATGCGGGAACGGTACCCCGCACGGGACGTATCGAGTTCAACGCCACGAAAGATCGCATGGCGACGGTGGAACTGATCGTTTACCAGAGTATTCCGCTGGATATCGGCGAGAATGCAGAACTCAAGACCATTGCGGAAGTATACGAGAAGCTGGGCGGCCTGGAAGGAACCGTTCGTGAGAACGTCAAGATCCAAGGCACCGTAATCAGCGACCGGGTATCCGGCAACTGTCCGAATCCTGCGGCATTCTTCGTACAGGACGCCAGCGGCCGCGCCATTCAGTTCCGTATTCAGGAAGGCTCTCACTCGCTCCAGCTCAATTCGCTGGTGACCATACCGCTTATGAACGTGCAGTCGGTGATCGACGACGACGGACAGCCGTACATTACCATTTCGACGGAACGCATTCAGGAAGTCCTTACCACGGGCGGCGCTCCGATCGAACCGAAGGTAATGGAAAGCACGCAGGGACTTACGGACGAGATGCTCGGCACGCTCGTGACGATCAAGAACCTCCAGTTCGTATTCCCGCACGGAACCTACTACAACGCCAACGAGGGTTCGATTTACAGCGCCGGCCGGCCTACCGACCTGCCCCAGCTGCTTCTGGACCGCGACGGAAAGACGATCAACCACTATGTTTACGGCGGCACGAGTGTCGAAACAGGCGCTCTGTTCAAGCATTACGAACTGCTGACGGACGATCCGATGCTGGAAATAACGGGTATTCTGATTAAGGTCGAAAACAATTGGGCGATCCGGATGCGCAACATCAACGACCGCGTTAAAAATACCGAAGCCCGGCGCTATGTGCCTATCACCGAGTTCTACTGGCCCGTGGAGCTTCCGGACAAGGAAGTACTCGTCCCGAAAATCGGCACCGGCGAATTGTATGTGAATTTCGCACCCAAGGCTGTTAGTAAGCAGAGTACGACTTTCCGGCTTTACAGCGGCGCCGCCTACGTGCGTGTCGACGCGGCCGTCAACGGTACGGAGAAGGGATACCATTCCGCCAACTGCGGCGGCTGGGGTTCCCAGACGAACGACACGTATACGCCGATCCAGAAAGCCTGGTATTTCACGACCTCGACAGCTGGTATTACGGACGATCTTTACGTATGCTTCTGCACCACCAGTTCGCAGTCCGGCCCCGGTCCGTTCGCGATCGAATGGGCTGCTTCGGAAGCCGGTCCCTGGACGCTCGTGACCGAGTACCAGGCCGGAAACTGGGAAGTAATCCCGGGTCCCAAGAACTTTGCCTACAAACTGCCCGACGGATGTAAGAATCAGTCTTCGCTGCTGCTGCGTTTCCGTGTCACCTCCGATGAGCGCGTAGACGGCAAGGCGGCTAACAGTGCGACGGGTACGAACCGTATGATCTACATGTGCCTGAAGAAAAAAGTCAACTAATCCGGTGTTACACAGGATAATCTTGCCGAATCGCTCCTTTTGCGAAGCGGTTCGGCAGGATTAACCGAAAAACCTAAACAATGAGAAAAATGAAACGATTGATAAAATTCAGATTACCGCATCTGTTCGTAGCTGCATTTCTGCTGCTGTGCATCGGAATCAGTTGTTCGGAAGATCCGACATGGACCAAACCGACGCCCGAACAGGAGCAGATTATCCCCGCCGTCTTCATCGAGGACCTCGTGATGCCCGATGCGGAGGAGATTTTTATTCCGGAAGACCCCATCAAGATCATGGGAACCGGATTCGACAAATACGATGTATTTCTGTTCCGCTCCACTTCGGAAGATCCTGCCGAGGAGACCAAGTATTTTCAGGCCAAGATCAGCGAGGTGGCTGAAGATTACGTCATAATAACCGTTCCCAAGACGATCGACCTGCGCTCATACGAACTCATCCTGAAGCGTTACAACAAGCAGCAGGTGCTGGGTGCGATGACGATCTACAAGGCGCACTTCCCCGCTATTCCCGATCAGGCGGGCATGACGATCAAGGGCCGTGTCTACTGCGGTAAAACGGCGATCGCCGACGTGGTGGTATCCGACGGCGTAATCGTCACCAAAACCGACAAGGACGGCGTTTATTACCTGCCCTCGGAGAAGAAAATGGGATACGTATTCGTCTCTATCCCCTCCGGGTACAACATCGAAAGCGAAGCGGGTTATCCGGCTTTTCCGGCCATGAGCCAGCAGCTGCTCAACGAGGACAACGAACAGCACGACTTCTCGCTTACGGAGGTCCCCGGCGGAAACACCAACCATGTGATGATGGTCTTTACCGACCTGCACTTGGCCAGCAAGACCCCGAACACGGCCGGGAAATACGCCGACATCGACCAGTACAAGAACAAGTTCATTCCCGACATCACGGCCGAAATGGCGCAATATGCGAATGTGTACGCGCTCTGCCTGGGCGATATCACCTGGGATGCGTTCTGGTACAAGACGATGAACGAGGGACCCGAGAACATGGTGGAGGTACGCTACCAGCTGCCGAACTACAAGGAGCTGATGAAAAACTTCCCCTGCCCGGTTTTCAATGTGATCGGCAACCATGACAACGATCCGAAGGTGATCGGAGACTATTTCACGGAGCTGCCTTTCAAGCAGCACATAGCTCCCACTTACTATTCGTTCAACATCGGCGACGTACACTACATTGTTCTGGACAACGACCAGTACGACAATTACAACGGCGGAAGCCGCATCGAAAGGATCGGATTGGACGGCACTTCCGATCCGCAGAAGTGGCAGATGGAGTGGATTGCCGAAGACCTGAAATATGTGGACAAGTCCAAGAAGATCGTGATCGCCATGCATGCCCCGATGACCTCGGCGAGCCTGAATCCGATCGTGACGCTTTCGGGCGGAAACAATCTGCTCAGCCTCCTGCAGGGGTATCAGGTGGAATTCCTCTCGGGACATACGCACAACAATCACCATGCGAAGATCGCCGAAGGCGTCCGCGAGCATAATATCGCGGCCGTATGCGGAACATGGTGGTTCAATGTGAAAAGCGCCAAGGGAGGCGCCGACTACGACCTGTGCAAAGACGGCTCCCCGACGGGTTACGGCGTTTTCAAATTCAACGGCACGGACGTACAGTGGTACTATAAAGGTATCGAGGTGGCCCGGGACGAGCAGTTCGCCATGTATGACATGAATCTCGTAAAGGACGACTATAAGAGCGCAGTGGGCGCCAAGACCAACGAAGTACTCGTGAATGTCTGGAACTGGGACGAGGACTGGACGGTATCCGTGACCGAAAACGGCCAGCCGCTCACGCCGACCCGCGTTTACCGCAAGGACCCGGTTCATTATACATGGCAGAAAGACGTGCTGGAACCGGCCCACGCTCCCAACTCGCCTAACAGCACTTATAAAACAGGATACAACGCCCATATGTTCTCCGTCATAGGGCAGATACCGAACTCGACGATTAAGGTCGTCGCAACGGACCCCTTCGGCCGCACCTATGAAAAGTCGACCATCCAGGGCATTCAGTGGAGATTCACAAAGGGCGTCAATGTTGACGAGTTCGTTGTGGATAATAAAATGCCCGCACACTTCGGCAAAGGCTACATCAGCTATATCAGCAATTGCGATCCGGCGCTCGATGTAAATAAAAAGATCGAACGGTTAAATACGGCAGGCGAGCCTTATATCACGGGCGGCTGGCCGGGCGACTGGTGGCTGTTTACCATTCCGGACATAACCATAAAAGCCGGAACGGTCATCAATGCCAAGTTCCACGCCCGCGCATCCGGAAGCGGTATGAAATACTGGATGCTGGAATACTACGACGGCGGTGAATGGAAGCCCGGAGCGCCTCTGCAAACAACGACCGTCGGAACAGGCGAGCAGGCGCAAACGTTCTCGTACAATTACGAGATGGTGAATACGACTCATCACCTGGTCGACCGCAACATGACGTTCGAACATGCCATCAATAACGGAGATTTACTTATCCGGTTCCGTTGTATGGCAAACTGGCAGGCCAACGGAACAGGAGGAGCTTTGGCTGCGCCCAATGGCGGCACGCACCGTATTTCCGTACAGAACGGCATTAACCCCACGATCTCTATCGTTCAGTAAACGGGATCGGACAGCTCAACAAGACGGCCGCTTCGCAAATGAAGCGGCCGTTTTATTTGTTTACAGCGATCCGGCAAATCACGGGACAGAACCCCGGTTCCGATTCTTCCCATAAACTATTACCTAAATAAAGATGAGTCGTAAAATTTGTGTAGGTTTTGTGACGGTTATTATCGGTTTTTCTTCCTAAAAACAACACGGCGCGATTATACAATCGCGCCGTGAAATATCCTAACTATATCATTTTAAGGTAATTACCTCAAAATTCTTTTTTAATATTCTTCCTCATTGAAAAAGAAATCGTCTTTGGAGGGGTAATCGGGCCAGATATCTTCGATCGATTCGTATATCTCGCCTTCGTCTTCTATTTCTTGCAGATTTTCAAGCACTTCGAGAGGTGCGCCCGAACGCACTGCGTAGTCGATCAGTTCGTCTTTGGTAGCAGGCCAGGGAGCATCTTCGAGTTTCGAGGCCAATTCAAGTGTCCAGTACATAATTCAATGTTTTTAAGTTCCCAAATATCAGCGGATTAGCCAAAACAAGACGCGGCTGTTCCGCCATCACTGATTTGCAAAAGTATAAAAAAAACGAGAAAAACAAAGAAAAAATGACAAAACATCGCCGGCATACAATGAACAGGCTTGCAATCAGCAAATTACGGAATCCACAGCGTTTCATCGACCTCGTAATGCGCCGTAAGCATACGCCCGAGCGCATAAAAGTAGTCCGAAAGCCGGTTCAGGAACATCAGCGTCTCGGAATCCGTACCGTATTTTTGATCGGCGCGCAGTGCAGCGCGCTCGGCGCGGCGGCAAACCGTGCGGCAGACATGGCACATCGAAACGACGGCATTGCCGCCCGGAATCGTAAACTTGTCGATCGGCGGCACGGCCGCCTGCAGGGCGTCGATCCGCCCTTCGAGCCACGTCACGGCTTCGGGCGCCAGCGGGGCCACTTTCTCACAGCCCAACTTTCCGCGGGCCAGCAGGGCTTCGACGGTCATCAGCCGCGAAAGGATGCGGTTCAGCTCGTCCACATAAGGCGCCAATGCGGTATCGGACCGCATATTGTCACACAACAGCGCCGCAAAAGCCGCCAATTCATCTACCGAGCCGTACGCTTCGACCCGTTCGTCGGTTTTGAAAACGCGCTCGCCGCCGACCAGCGAGGTCGTCCCCTTGTCACCCGTTTTGGTATATATTTTCATATCCGGAAATGTTGTTTCGGCAAATTATTGTTAAAAATCAGCAGGTATCCCCTATTGTCCACCGTCGTCGAACGGTGCGCCGCCACGATCTGACGGCACAGCATCTGGCGGTCACGCCCCTCGTAGGGCGACATCAGGGCGACGGTATGCCCCGCTTCTCCCGCGGCGGACACCAGCGCCAAGGTCTCCGCACGGGGCAAATCCCGCGTCAGGATGCAGAATTCCGCATCCGCACGATTCAGGCCAAATGTACGATATCCGCAATGGATCGCCATATTTTGCAACTGTATCGCACGGCGCTCCGGGACTCCGGCGCAGCGCAGCGCCTTGTAGAGTTTCCGGTCGCCCGGCAGCGGGGTGTCACGCATAAAAACATCCCGCACAATATTATATACGAACGGCGAATGGACTCCGTGCCCCCGGAAATAACGGGCACGGGCCAATCGGTTGCGCAGTTCTGCAATCCGCCCGTAAAACCCCAGTCCGATATTGCGGCCGCCGATCCTCATTTCCGCTACTTTTTCAGCATACCCGCCAGACGGCCCGTCGAAAAGGCGATCTGCAGGTTGTATCCGCCCGTATTGGCGTCGAGGTCCAGCACCTCGCCCGCAAAATACAGTCCCTTGACCTTCAGCGACTCCATCGTATAGGGATTCACCTCGTCGCAGCGAACGCCGCCGGCCGTCACAACGGCGTATTCGAACGGCGCATAATCCGTAAGCGGAAAAGTGAATCCTTTGAGCGTCTTTATCAGACGGCCGATCTGCTCTTCGGTGATTTTGCTGACGTAATTTTTGCCATTGACGTCCAGCTCATGCACCAGGATCATCACGAGCGGCTTCGGCACCAGTTTACGCAGCAGTTCGGTGAAAAATTCGTTCGGCCCCATGTCTGCGATTTCACGTGCGATACGTTCGCGCAGGACCTCTTCGGTAAGTGCGGGTTTGAAGTCCACGACCAGCTTTACACGCCGTTCGTCGATCAGCGCGTCCACCGCATCGCGGCTCATTCGCAGCGCCACGGGGCCTTCGATGCCGCGCTCGGAGAATCCCAGTTCGCCGAATTCCTCGCGCACGGGTTCATCGTCGACATAGAGCGTCGCCTTGACGTTGCGCAGCAAAAGGCCGTCGAAGTATTTGATCTGCGGGTGCGACGAGACAATCGGCGTCAGCGAGGGACGCACCGGCTCGACGGTATGGCCCAGGTCGGACGCGAAAGCATATCCGTCGCCCGTGGAACCCGTCGCGGGATAGGAAACGCCTCCCGTGGCGATGATGACGTTCGGACACTCTTCCTTGCGCTCAAAGCCCCGCTTATTGATATAGCGGACGCCGAAGACCTTGCTGCCCAAAGTCATAATCTCGGTGACGCGCGTATTGTAGATGATTTTGACGCCGTTTTCGAAGCAATGCTCCAACAGGGCGGTCGCGATGTCCCACGCCTTGCCGCTCTGGGGAAAGACGCGCTCGCCGCGCTCGATTTCGAGTTTCACGCCCGCCTTCTCGAAAAAGCGGATGGCAGCGCGGTTGTTGAACTCGGCGAAGGCCGGTGCAAAAAATTCCGCATTGGTCCGCACCTGCGATGCGAACTCCTCTGCCGGCCGTGCATTGGTGACATTGCAGCGGCCCTTGCCGGTGATGCGGACCTTGCGGCCCGATTTCTCCATTTTTTCGATGAGCAGCACACGTTTGCCGTTACGCGCGGCAGTGCCGGCGGCCATCATGCCCGCAGCCCCCGCTCCGACGACGATGACGTCGTACGGTATGATCTCTTTTTCTTCCAATTGCTCCATATGGCCGCAAAGATAGGCAATAATTCTTTCTTTCCGGAAAATTTTTCTATCTTTGCGGCCGTTAAAACCGTTCTAAACGATATGTTGAGCAGAAGATTACTTCGTATTAAGGTCATCAAGGCGCTGTTCGCGCACCTCAAATCGGGTGCAGACAACATGATTGCGTCCGAAAAAACGCTGATGACGTCCGTCGATAAGGCCTACGACCTCTACTTCCAGATACTGATCCTGCCCGTGGAACTCGCGCGTTACGCCGAGCAGCGCCAGGAACTGGCCAAGCAGAAAAAGCTGCCGACATACGAAGACCTCAATCCCAACACCAAATTCACAGACAACCAGGTTATCCGCGTGATCGCCAACAGCGATGCGGTGAACGACTACGTGGCGGCCCGGAAACTGAGTTGGGCGAGACACCCCGAATTGATCCGCACGCTCTACACGCTGCTGACCGAAAGCGACTATTTCAAGGATTACATGGCGCACCCGGAGTGTTCGTTCGCTGATGACCGCAAACTGCTCGAAGACTTTTTCAAGGAGCTTCAAAGCTGCGAACCGCTGGACAACGTACTGGAGGAGATGTCGATCCTCTGGAGCGACGACCTGCCCTATATCGTGATGATGATCCTGCGTTCGCTGTCGAACCTGCGTCCCACGCACACGGAGCTGAAGGCCCCCGCAAAATTCAAAAGCGACGAGGACCCCGAATTCGTCAAGACGCTGTTCGAAAAATCACTCGTCAATTACGACACCTATCAGGATTATATCGAGAAATTCACCGCCAACTGGGACGTGGAGCGCATCGTCTTCATGGACAACCTCATCATCGGCACGGCGATGGCCGAGCTGACCTCGTTCCCGTCGATTCCGGTCAAGGTGACGCTCGACGAGTACATCGAGATTTCTAAATATTACTCGACGCCCGGCAGCAGCACCTTCATCAACGGCGTGCTGGACAAGATCGTCGATTCGCTCACCGCCGACGGCCGCATCAAGAAAGCAGGCCGCGGCCTGATCTAGCGCCCGATGTTCCGCGCCTGCCTGTTCCTGCTGCTGGCCGCGTCGCTCGCGGCGTGCGGCGCACGGCAGGCAAAGACCGCACGCAAAGGCCAAATCATCACCCTCACGGACACGATTTTCGACACGGGAGGCACGGACACCGTGCGTTTCGGACGCCTGCACTCGGGCGAAATCGCCCGGCTCCGCCTGTGGCTGGCCAACGAAACGGCCAAACCGGTCGTCATCGCCAAATACGGCCGCAGCTGCGGCTGCACGACGCTCGAATATGACAATCAGCCGATTAACGCCGGCGACGCGCAGCAGGTGACGCTCACCTTCGACGCACGTGGCGAATGGGGCTGGCAGCTCAAGACGCTCGACGTCTCGTTTGCCGGGGCGCGCCGTCCCCTCCGGCTGTTTATCGAAGCGGAGGTGGAATAAATAGTTGTGTATTCGACAATATTTCGTATATTTGTCCCGTTACAGAAATTAAACACTAAAACATAACGACGTATGATCAATTTTCTTCAGGTACCGCCCGTAGAGCCCCAGCCGGGTTTCATGCAGCAGTACAGTTTCATCATTATGATCGGCCTCATGGTGCTGGTTTTATGGCTCTTCATGTGGCGTCCCGAGGCCAAGCGCCGCAAACAGATGCAGGCTTTCCGCGAAGGCCTGAAAAAAGGTGATAAGGTTGTCACCGCCGGCGGTATCTACGGCACGGTAAAGGAGATCAAGGAGACCACCCTGCTGATCGAAGTAGACGGCAACGTAACGCTGCGCATCGACAAAAACATGGTCGTTGCCGACAACAGCGACCTCCAGCGTCAGTAAAATACGATTCAGAAAAATAAAAAAGCTGCAAAATTTTGCAGCTTTTTTATTTGCCCGTCAGGAATTTATTTTTATATTTGTACTCGTAACCGGAGTAATCCGGACACAATCCCAACAACATTGTCGAGGGGGGGGGAATTTTTAAGCGCCTCTTACAGATTACCCCCTTTTCGGCAATGTTTTTTTGTGCCCGTTACGCAAAAAGACGCAGCGCGGCGACATCGACGATCCGCTGGTTGGAACTCCCCCGGAACGACAGCGAAGGATCGCGCAGTGCGGCGATGAAACGCCCTTCGACCAATGTGTCGATATAGCGCAGGCACTCGCGCCGTGCCGGGTCGGCAAGGCACTCTTCCAGCGTATACCCTGTATAACACCAAACGTTCTGCCCCGTCCGCTCTTTCAGGCGGCGCAGGAATTCGCCCATCGCCGCCGCAAACAGCAGCGGATCGCCGCCGCTGAGAGTCACGCCGTCGAGGATCGGATTCCGGTTCACAGCGTCGCAGATGCGGTCGAAGTATTCGTCCGTGAGCGGTTCTCCCTGCGAGGGATCATGGCTCTGCGGATTGTGACACCCCGGACAGCGATGTTCGCATCCGGCGAAATAGACAGCATAGCGCAACCCGTAACCGTCGGAGATGGTTTCGGGATAAACGCCTATGACCCGGAGCGGGCGCTCTTTGGGATTCAGTTCCGCCATGATC